>NZ_JBFAKH010000069.1:0-40785 GCF_040655635.1 Streptomyces sp. NPDC050388 | reverse complement strand
CGAGCTGCCCTCGTCCTGCTCCAGCTCGAACACGGTCGCACCGCCTGAACGAAGATCACAAAACGTCACGAGACATTACCGAGAAGAGTTCACTGGGCTCCGTGAAACCCTATGCGCGGTCGAGCGACTGCGGTGGCCACCGTTTCCACCGGGATATCTCGAAGGGCCTTCCCGTGGTGTCACGGGAAGGCCCTTCGAGAAAAGAGATGCCGTCAGCGCTTGAAGGCGTCCTTGGCCTTCTCCTTGGCCTCACGGGCGTCCCCCGTGCTCTTTTCAGCCTGTCCTTCGGCGACCATGCGGTCATTCCCGATGGCGCTTCCCGCAGCCTCCTTCGTCTTGCCCTTGGCTTGCTCGGTCTTCGCCTTGGCCTTCTCGCCGGCAGTCATGGAATGCGCCTCCTCGTCACTTCGGTGCCGCTTTCGCAGTAGCCCACTAGTGCCCCGGCTCTCCCTGCACAAACAAGTCACCTTTGCGGAATGAAGAAACAGCCGCTGGGCATACGGCGGCCCAGGAGCTCGATGACTACGGTTTCCTTGCTGCTCGTTCTGCTTCTCGCACTCGTCCTTTTCGGCGTCGGTTCCGCCGTCAAGATCCTTTGGTGGGTGGCCCTGGCCGTCCTGGTGCTGTGGCTGCTCGGCTTCGTCGTGCGCTCCACGAGCGTCGGCGGTGGCCGTGGCCGCTGGTATCGATGGTGACCTGATATCGCAACCCCGTAGGGCCCGTCCCGGCAAGCGGGGTGGTCGGCCGGAGAAGCATTCACCACGCGAGAAATCGATCATCGTGTCGGCCCACCGGATCACCGCGGCGGCACGATCTGGGCAAAGAAGGCGAAGACCGCCCGCGCCGACAGCGGCTCGAAAAGAACCCGGCTGACCTGGGTGCTGCGAAGACGGTCACGGGTTGCTCGTGCCGTCGCCCCGCCCTTTGCTTCAGCACGCCCCACCCGGTCATGGCCAGGGGTGACGCCTCGGCTACGTCAGCCCCGTCGAGTTCGAAGAGGAGCACTACGCCGAGCAGGCAGCGGCCGAACGAGCGAACCTGAAACTCCGCCGCCCCGCTCTGACCAGCTGATCAGCCCCTCCCGAGCAACGGAGGAACCTCAGTGCAGGCCACCACGCTGTTTCGGGGTGGTCGGGCCGCTGACATCCCCGTTGTAGCCGCTTTCGCCCATGTCACGGAAGTGTCCGCGGAAGGATCAGGAAGGGTGCCGGGAGATCTGATGCTGGATCTTCCCCGCTTCACGCAGCGTGTGGCGTGCCCAGGACCTCGGTCATCACCGAGTGGATCGGGGCGCCGTTCAGTAGTTTCCCGATTTCCTCGACGCCGTGTTGGCGTTGTGGTGGGGTGAGCGAGAGGTACTGCTCGATGCGTTCGTTGAACGTCCGCCGGTACTTCGTGTAGAGCCCGCGGTCCTCCCGGACGCGGCCGGCCAGCTCGACCAGGGCGGCGGTCCCGGCGAAGTCGTCCTCCGGCAGCGGGTGACACGGAACCACGTCTGTGAATCGGCCCCCGGCTCGGCCGAACAACGTGCCGTCCAGTGCGCGCATGGTGAAGACGTGGGCGTAGTGCTGCTCGTGGATTGCCAGGGGCAGCCGCCCCAGGGCGATCGATTCGTGAAGTGCCGTGAGCCCGGGAGCCATCAGGTAGTCCGCGGTGCTCGCCGCCACCTGGAGCAATTCACGCTGGCGCAGGAGGCGGCAGTCGGCCCGGCTGCCCGCGGCCCAGATGGTCCGTTCCCGGCTCTCGCCGAACGGGCCGCCACAGACGAGGACGCGACGGAACTGGGGCCAGTCGCGCAGCAGATCGGGAAGCCACTGGTGCAGCAGGCGCACGTAGTCGTTGTTGACGTCGAAGTCCAGGAGGAAGTTCTTGAACCCGCCGATGTTGATCAACAGGTCGTATTCGGGCTCGGTGGTGTGCGTGACGTTCCGCAGGCCTTCGACGTCGATGATCGAGCCGGTGAGATGTATCTCGGGCCCCTCGCCCAGGGCGGCGAGCCCGGCTGCCCGCTCGGTGACGCCGGGGAAGTTCTGAACGATGCTGTGTGTGGCGAGCAGATGAGCCGCGACAACCCGCTCGTGCGGTGAAAGACCTGACAGGTGCTGGTCGGCGGCCGCGAAGCGGGAACGTGGCATGGTCGTGCACAAGTCGCGGATTCTGGCAGGCGGTTGTGTGAGCTGCCAGAAACTGAACAGGCTGTCCACCATGGTCACGGGTCGCCGCGCCACGACGGACCGGAACACCAACTCGGCGTTCATGACGGAGACCACGTGATCACTGCACCGCAGCAGGTCGTCGATCATTGCCGACCTGGCGTTCTCCGACAGCCCGCTGATGTCGTGGATGGTGTCGAAGGCATCGGGGTTGCGCCGGGCGAAGACAGCGGCGACGCCGTCTCCGACGAACACCCGCTCGTGTTCATGGAGCGACCGGGAAACCGCGACGAGTTCGGCGACCGGGCCAAAGCCGCAGTTCTGCGCCCCCATCACGATCCGCACGTCACCGCCCTCCGCCGGTGGTTCCCCGCAAAGCGTCTGCCGCCCCGGCCGCGAAGGTGAGCACCTCGACGAGCCGCTCGGCGAAGTCGGCGGGGTACCTCGCGTAGCCGACGTGTCCGCCGGGGAACAGTTCCACGTCGCGGCCGAGCCGGCCGGCGAGGACGAGAGCCGGACGGTGCACGAGGTCCTCGCGTGAGGCACGGCCACCGGCCCACACCACTTTGTCGGCTACTTCCTCCAGCGCGGCGGGGTCGGGTACGAAGCGTGTGAACGGCCGGACGAAGTGGGTCAGGAAGAAGTCGGTGTTGTTGTGCACTTCGGGGAGGGCCGGCGCGGGCCGGCCGCCGTGGAGGGCCTGCAGTTTGGTGAGGGCCGGCGCCATTCCTTCACGGAGGTACGTCTCGCAGATGTCGTCGAGAAGTGCCAGATGCCGCTCGGCGTCCGGAAGGACGCTCAGAACAGGTGGCTCATGGGCGACGACCAGCCGGACTCTGCCCGGGTGGCGGATGGTGAGCTCCAGGGCGATGAGCCCGCCCGAGCAGCTCCCGAAGACGGACACGGGCTCGTCCGGGCTGGCGAGATGTTCGATCAGGCGGTAGGCGTCGTCGGCGTGCTCCTCGACCCTCTGGTCCACCGGTGAGCCGTCGAGCACGCTGCGTGAGTTCCCGCGTGGATCATAGGTGACGACGCGGTGACTCCCGGCCAGGACGGCAGCCAAGCGTTTGTACACCGCCGCATCGGAGTTCCCTCCCCCGACGAGCAGCAGGAAAGGCCCCTCACCCCGCACTTCGAAATAGATTGTCGCGCCCGGTACCGCGAGCGTCCCGCTGTTCACTGGGGTCATCACACTCCAGGGGGCGAAACCGGTGTGATGACACAGCGTCGCACGGCCAGAACGGACCGTGCAGGGCGCACGGGAGTGGGACTGCCTGCTTCGTGAGCCCCTCGTCGTCGCATGCGCTTCCCACTGCTCCCGTACGCCGGTCTCATGGCGAGACGCACTGGGCATACCGGCCACGTCGGTCCCTGTTCTCACCACAGCCCTCAGGCAAGGAGGCCCGGTTGACGGGCATCGAAGAAGTGCGAAAGATCCTCCGCGACTTGGGAATCGAGGAAGAGCTGCTACGCGAGGACGCGCAGTTGCGTGCGCATATCGGACTCGATTCCGTCGACCTCACGCAAATCCAGCTGGACCTGGCCGAGCGCTTCGACACCCGCGTCGATCTCTGGGCAGAGCACGACTTCACCGTGCGGCAGCTCGGCGACATCGTCGGCGACCGCCGGCCTGGCGCGGGAGCTTGCGGGGAGTACCGGGACCGCGGCTGGTGGCGCCCGGAATTCCTGGACGACACCGTGCTGAGCACCCGCGTGCACGCGGGCCACCGCGCGGCAGTGGTCGACGCCGAACGCACCTTCACCAGGGCCGAGCTCGACGCGGCGGTGTCCGGTTGCGCCGCCCGGCTGGCGCACACCGGCATCCGGCCCGGCGACACCGTACTCGTGCAACTGCCGAACCAGGCCCGCATCATCGTCCTCGCGCTCGCGCTGATCAGGCTCGGTGCGCGCCCGGCCCTCGCCCTTCCAGCCCTGCGCGAGCACGAACTCGAGCCGGTGATCACCGCGTTGGCGCCGACCGCGCTGGCCGTACCGGCCCGACATCAGCGCTTCGACCACCTGCGGCTCGCCGAGAAGCTCCTCGAGCGGCACCCGTCGGTACGCACCCTGTTCGTCTCGGTTGCCGGCGACCGGACCGTCGGCCACGTGGACATCGACCGTCTCATCGAGGCCGGTGTCCCGGCTCCCGCCCATCCGGACCGGCGTCCCTCGGACACCGCCCTCTTCCTGCTGTCGAGCGGAACCACGGGCGCCCCCAAACCCATTGCCCGAACCCATGAGGCGCTGGGTCACGTGATCCGTTGCGCGGCAGCAATCTCGGGGCTGACACCCGAATCCGTGTTCCTCGCCGTCCTGCCGGTGACGCACGCCTTCGCCCTCTCCGCTCCAGGGGTACTCGGCACGCTCGCCAGCGGCGGAAAGGTCGTACTCGCCGCCCCGGACGACGCGACCGCCGCCATGGCACTGATCGAGCGAGAACGCGTCACACACTGCGCGCTCACCCCCGCGCTCGCCCGGCAGTGGCTCGTCGCTCGCGCCGCCTCCAGCGGTCCTGACCTGTCGAGCCTGCAAGTCCTGCAGGTCGGCGGGGCGCGCCTGGACGAATCCACGGCTGCCCAACTGGCCAGTGCCTTCGACTGCCGAATACAGCAGGTGTACGGCATGAGTGAGGGCCGGCTGCACTTCACCCGGCTCGATGATCCGCCCGAGGTGGCGTTCGCCACGCAGGGACGCCCCTCCTCGCCCGGTGACGAGACCCTGGTGGTGGACGGCGAGGGCCGGCCCGTCGCCGACGGTGAGATCGGCGAACTCCTGGTCAGGGGTCCGGGTGTCATCACGGAATACCACGGAGGCGCGGCAGCCTCGTCGTTCACCTCCGACGGCTTCTACCGCACCGGCGACCTCGTCCGCCGCCACGAGTCCGGGAACCTCGTGGTCGCCGGGCGCGTCAAAGACGTGATCAACCGCGGGGGAGAGAAAATCCCGGCGGACGAACTGGAGGCGTTGGTGCTGGAGCACCCCGGTGTGCGGGCCGCCGCGGCCGTCGCGATGCCCCATCGTGTCCTGGGTGAGGTCGTCTGCCTGTACGTCGTGGGCTGTGACGAAGGAGCACCGTCCCTGCGGGAGCTCCGCGGGTATTTGGAGGACAGCGGACTGGCCCGGTTCAAGCTGCCCGAACGGCTCGTCGAGGTTCCGGCACTCCCCTTGACCGCGATCGGCAAGACGGACAAGGTACGGCTGCGCCAGGACATCGTGACCCGGCTGGAGACCGAGGGCTGACGTGGCCGGGCTCCTCCCGCCCCGTCCTCCCGCCGTTCCCGTCTGTTCTCTGACGTGCCACGGATCGTCGTAGCCCTTCTCGTCCGGCCGTAGCGGGTGCCCAGCCCCTCGGGGGTGTGCTGTCGCTTCCCGCGCCCCGCGCTCAGGGCTCGCAGGTGCTCCAGCAGGCCGTGGTGGCCCCGGCGCTGTCGGCGCGGATGAGCGGCTTGGCCTGGGAGGAGTGCGGGATCTGGTGCAAGCACGCGGCGAGGACGCGGACGTGGGCGTCCACGGTGTTCGCTCCTGCGTTGCCCGCCCGAAGTTCCCTCGCGAGGCTCTCGCCGGTGTTCGCCAGCCGGCCGCCCAGCGGGTGGAAGCCGGACATGCCCTTGAACGTGGCCGCCCCTTCCTTCTTGGATGCGCTCGTGATGAGCGTGGCGTCCAGGTCCACGACGACCCAGCCCTCCAGATGCCACCCGGCGACCGTGAGCCACGGGAAGCCGCCAGGCTGCAGGCGGAGCAGAGTCCACACGTGCCGACATACCCACCGCCGCACATTCGCGATCCGCGTCAGGGTCTGGTTGTCCACTCCCGCGAGCAGCCTGCGCATCGTCGAGTCCGAGGCCGCGGCGCCGAACAGACCCTGGTGGTGAAGCTGGAGCTGCTCGGCCTCCGGCAGGCTACGCGCCCCCAGCCCGATCACAACGGCAAGCTGGACAAACACTCCGGCCGGCGTTGTCACGTCGGCTGACCGACCTGGGATGATCTTGTGGTCGATCGTGCCGGACAGGGAACGGCTCATGCCGTCCGCGCCGCCTTCGTACAAGGGGCACCGGTGGCCGATCCTGCCCGCCGCTCGGCCCCGAGGCAGCGGGTGCGAACTTCGGCAACGACGTCCAGCCAGGAGGGTGGTTCAATGCTGCCGGGGACTGGCCCGCCGACTACGACGACGGCTCCGCTGGCTGTGACGAGCTTGTCCAGTGCGGACAGGAGGGCGTCGCGTTCGGTCAAATGGAAGGCTTGGCCGAGGGTGACGAGCTGGAGCGGGCCGAGATTTAGGTCGTCGAGGTGGTGGGAGTCGCCGAGGCGCCAGTCGATGTTGGTGATGCCTCGTTCGGCGGCGAGTTCGCGGCCATGGCCCAGCACGCCGGGATCGGGGTCGACGGCGATGACCTCGCGCACATGCTCGGACAAGGGGATGGCGACGACCCGGTGCCCATGCCGAGGTCGAGAGCGGTCTCGGTGCCGTCGAGGCCGATCCGCGCGGCGAGGTGGGTGAAGAACTCGGTGGAGTATGCGGCCCGGTACTTGGCGTAGTAGGGGCGGCGGAGGTGAACAGCTCGTTGGGCTGGTGGCGCACGATGGGCTCCTTCAGGAGGGGGTTGGTCGGCGTCGGGGTGGGACGGCGGGCATGCCGAGGTTGATCTGGCGAGTCATGCCGGCGGGCATTGATGCCCCTATGGATGTCAAGCGACGGTTCCGCCGTGGTCTGTCGCAGGGCCCGTGGGGACGATGAGCCGGTAGATCCCGCGTGCGACGCAGCGCTTGAGGCAGCGGATGGTCTCTCGACGTGTTCTGCCCTCAGCTAGGCGTCGGTGCAGGTAGTCCTGGGTGCGGTGGTCCCAGCGCAGGCGGCTGAGGACGATGCGGTAGAGGGCGGCGTCGGCCTGGCGGTCGCCGCCGCGGTTCAGCCTGCGGCGCTGGGTCTTGCCGGAAGACGCCTCGACCGGACTGGTGCCGCACAAGGTCGCGAACGACGCCTCGTCGGCGAGGCGTTCGGGGTTGTCGCCGGTCGCGATGAGCAGGGCCGCGGCGCTGTCCGGGCCGACGCCGCGCGCGTCGAGCAGGTCGAGGTGCTTGCCTCGACCGTCTCGGCTATCCGCTTGTTGAGGTTGTCGCTCTCTTCGGTCAGGTGCTGGATGCGGCGGACCGGCAGCCGCAGGGTGTGGCGGGTGGCCCCGGCCGACCCGGCCACTTCCGGGACCTCCAGCCCGGCGCACCGCGCGAACAGGTGCGGGTCGGTCAGCCCGGCCAGGGACTCGCGCAGGGCGGCGTCGGCCGAGACGAGGACGCTCTTGAGCTGGTTGAGAGCCTGGGTCCTGGACTTGATCGCAGAACTCTTGGCCGGCTTGAACAGCCGCAGCATCTCCACCGGGCCGCCGCTCGTCTTCGCCGTCGCGGTGGTGCGTCCGGACAGCACGGCGCGGGCGGCGGCCTCGGCGTCGACGGCGTCGGTCTTGCCGTGGCGGCGCCGGGCGGCCTTGTCGGGCTGGTTGACCTCGGTCACCTCGATGTCCTCTTCACCACCGACAGGTCCCTCGATATCCAGGTACTCGGCCAGATGCTCAACGACCGGCCTCGGCACCACCGCGAGCAGGTCGTCCGGAAAGGACTCCCGCGGCGGACCGTCGCGAAGGATCGAGGCTGAGGACTGTGGGGCTGAGCAACCGTCAGTGTTCTACGCCTTGGACTTCCCTCGGCCCGGCGGCGGCCTCCTGGGTGTCCTGCGGCCTGTCGGCGAGCTTGAGCCAGACCACTCCGGCGATGATGGCGCCCAGCCACAGGGCTTGGGCCGGGGTAAGGGTCTCTTCGAAGAAGACGGGCCCCAGCAGCGCCGCACCGACTGCCCCGATTCCTGCCCAGACCGCGTAGCCGATGCCGACGTCAATGGTGCGCAGTGCGGCGCTCAGCGCCCAGAGCGTCAGGAGGAAGAACACGACAGCCACCAGCGACCACGACAGGCGGGTGAAGCCGTGGCTTCCACCGACGGCGAGCGCGTAGCCGACTTCGAACCCTCCGGCAAGGAGGAGCATGAACCAGGAGTTGGCTGAGTGGCGGGCTGCGTTGGGCATGTGCGCGAGTCCTTTCGTGGAGATGAGCCGGGCGAGAGCGGGAGGTCAGGCGGCACCACTGAGCTGGAGGCCGACAACCCCGGCGATGATGACGACGATGCCGAGCACCTTGCGCCAGTTCAGGCGCTGACCGAAGAGCAGCGCTCCGAGAAGGGTGATGCCGATGCCGGCAACGGATGTCCAGAGGGCGTAGCCGACACCGACGTTGAAGGTCAGCAGCGCCTTGCTGAGGAAGTAGGTCGCGATGGCACCGCTGAGCAGGGTTGCGACAGTCCACCTGCGGTTCCTGAAGCCTTCGGCCTTGCCGGCTGCGAGGGCAACGGCGATCTCGAAGATGACTGCGACAGCGAGACAGAGCCACTGCATGGGTGGTCCTTTCATTCGATGGAGGTCGACGTTGCGGGGTCGGCCCGCCGTGGAGTGCGCTGTACCGCGGGAACGGTGGCAGGTACGGCGAAGCAGTAGTCCGCCGGGACACCGTCGGGCGGAAGCGGGAGCGTCCGGCTCGGGCTCAGTCGAGTCGGTTGCGCAAGCCGAGCCCTGCGGACCCGATGGCGGTGAGGGCGGGATGCACTGCCGTCACGGCACGCACCTACATGTGGGCAGTGAGGTGACCAAGGGGCTGGATCCGCATGGAGTCAGTCCGCAGAGAACGGCAGCCAGGCCCGGCCCACGTTCACGCTCCGGGGACGGTTCGTCGATGTCGCGGACACGAATCCTCCAGTAAAATTGCTTGTACTTGCAACTAGATATCGAACGGCAGGAGTTTGCATGAGCATGTATCCTGCTGTCAACAGCGACTCGGGGAGGACGCATCTATGGCAACTTCACACGCCGCACCCCTGCACACGTCCGACCAGGCCGCCTGGAACCGGGTCCTCGCGCTGCACGCGCACGTCGAGCGCGAGCTGACCCACGCACTGCAGCGTCAGCACGGAATCGGCCTCTCGGAGTACCGCTCCCTGGAACACCTGCACCACTCCGACAAGAGCGAGCTGCGCATGCAGGACCTGGCCGACAAGGTAGGCCTGGGGCAGTCGTCGGTGACGCGCCTGGTGGGGCGGCTGGAGACGGCCGGCTTCGCCTACAAGGACCTGTGCCCGTCGGACAAGCGCGGCGTCTACGCCGTCATCACCGACGAAGGACGGGAGCGCTATCAGGCCGCGCGCGCCACCTACACGGAGGTACTGTCGTCCGCCCTCAACACCTTCACCGGCGACCCCCGGCTGGGTCCCACGGTCCAGGCCCTGCGCGCAGCCCAGAGCTGACCCCGGCTGCGCGAACCGGTTCGCGCGGCGCGGCCCTCCGACCCCCGGCACGTCATTTTAATTGTATAAACAACAGAAAATTTTTACGTGCTTGTTCCAGTAGGTGCTTGGCTGAGCATGTACCCGGCCGGATACTTTCAGGTTCAACACCGGAAGATTCGAGCGGCCGCGCGATCGCAGCCGGTCATGAAGTTGTCAGCTGCACGCCCGGCCGCCCTCATGCGAGCGGCCGGAGGGCGGGAGACACCGAGCCGACGGCACGTCACCCACCCACACGGCGGTGTCCTACCGGTCAACGATTATTCGGTGGATCTGCTCTCCTCGGGTCCCTACAGTGACCGGACCCGACATCGTCACGAAAAGCGGATCATGCGTGTGCCCTACCCCCGTACACCTCATCTCCCGTGGTCGCCGGGGGCGGCGTCGGACGACATACGAACCGGTGATCTGTCCGGGCTGCGCGGCCGCGAGGTCGTGGTCACCGAGAAGCTCGACGGGGAGAACACCACCCTCTATGCCGACGGGCTGCACGCCCGGTCGCTGGATTCCGCGCACCATCCCTCGCGGGCGTGGGTGAAGAGCCTGCAGGGACGGATCGGCGCGGAGATCCCGCATGGCTGGCGGGTGTGCGGCGAGAACCTCTTCGCACGGCACTCGATCGCATACGGAGACCTGGAGAGTTGGTTCTACGGGTTCTCCGTCTGGGACGGCGGCAACCGCTGCCTGGACTGGGACCGGACGGTCCGGTTCCTGCGGCGGCTGGGAGTTCCGGTGCCGCGGGTGCTGTGGCGGGGTGTCTTCGACGAGCGCGCGCTGCGCGCGCTGCGGTTGGACACCGTGCGCCAGGAGGGCTACGTCGTACGCACCACTGAGGGGTTCGGCCGGCAGGAGTTCGGACAGCGGGTGGCCAAGTGGGTGCGCGAAGGGCACGTTCAAAACGATACGCACTGGATGCACGCCGCTGTCGTGGAGAATGCTCTGGGCCCGAACGCCGCGCTGTGGGCGGTGCGTTCGGGGGCGGCCGCCGACGTGCCGTCCCTGTCGGCCGCGCTGGACGTCGCCCCTGAGGATCCGGCCGCCGCCGAGGCCGCCGTCGCCGATGTGTCCGCGAGACTGGACGTGCTGGGCCGGTCCGGGGACGCACGGCTGGAGGGTGTCCTGGCCGCGATGCTCCACAGCACGCGCCGGGCATGGCTCGGGCCCCGCCTCGCGGGGCCGCTGGACATGCCCGGCGCCCGCCGCGTCGCAGACCTGGTCGGGCTGTCCCCGATGCTTCAGCGCCCGTACCCGGACGGCGACCGCCGGACCGGCCTGGCACGCTTCGCTCTCGCCGCCGACCTGGGGGTGCTTCACGCGGTCGCAGGGGCGGTCGCGCACACCGCCGAGGCTCGCGAACAGGTCGAATGGTCCGCGTTGCACGCCGAGGAGGCCGGGCTGCTCGGCGAATCGCCACTGGAGCCGCTGCGGGCCGGGCTGCGGGACGCACTCGCCGGCCTCGGCTCCGCTGCCGCCGACCGGTGCTGGGCGGAGGCGCGGGACGCGTTCGCCGAAGAGCGGATCTCCTCCGTCGACGAGGCGGTGGCGGCGAGTTGGCGGTGGCGTTCCGGGGCGTTTCCCCGGCTGATCCATCTCGTCGGGCCGTCGGGCAGCGGGAAGAGCACCTTCGCCGGGAGTCTCTCCCGGACCGACTCGTGCGTCTCCCTCGACGATCTGCGTCAGGCCCGGGGCTCCCGGGCCGACCAGCGGGCCAACGGGGAGGTCCTGCGGGAGGGGCTGGACCGACTCGACTCGGCGCTGGCCGGCGGCGGGACCGTGGTGTGGGACGCCACGTCCCTCAATCGGCACCAACGTTCTCTGGTGCACGGGGTGGCACGGCGCCGCGACGCCCTGGTCACTCACGTGGTCGCGCTGGTCGACGAGGAGGAGCTGGCACGGCGCAACAAGGGGCGTGCCCACCCGGTGCCGCCCGAGGTGCTCGCCTCGCAGCTGCACCGGTTCACCCCGCCCTACCCGGCTGAGGCCCACCGCACTTGGTACATCGGAGCGGGCGGAACCGTCGACGACACCGCAGGCACGTTGGACGGCATCGTGGATGGAGAAGAGGCGTGATGCGCACGAGCGACGAGATCTACCACCGGGTTCGCTGGGACCCGCGGTTCGATCCGGCCCGGTTCGTGCTGGGGATCACCCAGCGCGGTGCCGCCCCCGAACGGGTCCCGCTGCCCTCCTTCGTGCCCGGCGGCGACATCCCGTGGCACCGGGTGCTGTTCGTCGAGGCGGACGGCGAGCTGGTCTGGGACCGCACCACGGGCGTGGACCGCATCGACACGTCGGGTGCCGGCCGGGTACGGCACCCGCGCCTGCTGCGAGCGCCCTTCTTCACAGCCGGGACGCCCCACGCATGGGAACCGGCAGAGGGATGGCGACCCGCGGACGGCGCACCCCGGACGACTGCGCCGAGCGCGGGAAGTCTGCGCGTACTCACCTGGAACACGCTGTGGGACCGGTACGACAGCGACCGCATCGACACCGCCCGGCGCCGCCCCCTGCTGCTCTCAGCCCTGGAGGACGCCGACGCGGACGTCCTCGCGCTCCAGGAGGTCGAAGCCGGTCTGCTCGCCCTGTTGCTGCAGGCACCCTGGGTCCGCGCCGGTTACACCCTGGGCACTGCCCCGGGAGGAAAGGACGTCGAGGACAGCGGGCTGCTGCTGCTCAGCCGACTGCCCGTACGGGAGGCGGGGCGGCACGAACTCGGACCGCACAAGGCCGTCACCGCCATCACCGTGGAGACCGTCTCCGGTCCACTCGTGGTGGCCACGACCCATCTGAGCAGTGACCACTCCCCCAACGGCCCGGCCCGGCGGCAGGCCGAACTGGGCCGACTCGCCGAGGGACTCGGCGGCGTGGACGGCGATCTGGTCCTGGTCGGTGACTTCAACGACGGCGGCGACCAACCGACCGCCGTGCTCGGGCTGCGGGACGCCTGGACGGAGGTCCACGGGCCCGGCGACCGGACGCCCACGTTCGACCCGGGCGTCAATCCGCTGGCCGCGGTGTCCTCGCTGTCCGGCCGGGCCTCCCGGCTGGACCGGATCTTCCTGCGTGCGGGGCGGCTGCGGGCGACCGGGGCATTCCTGCGGGGTGACTCGCCGACGACGGACGGGCTCTACGCCTCGGACCACTACGGCGTGGAGGCGGACCTTCAGCTGAGCGGTACGGAGCCCACGGACGTCCTCGACGCCCGGCCGACCACCCGCACCGCGTTGGCGTGGATCCCTCCCCAGGAGCTGTGGCCGAGCCTCCAGGGCATCCGCCGGGAGCACGATCCGCAGTTCCACCGCTGGCCGCCGCACGTCAACCTGCTCTTCGGTTTCGTGCCGGAGTCCGACTTCGAGCGGGCCGCCCCGTTGCTGGCCGAAGCGGCGGCCGGCACGACGGCCTTCACCGCCCGGCTGGACGGGGTGCACACCTTCGGGCACCGGGACGACGCCACCGTCTGGCTCGACCCGGCGGCGGCCGGCGCAGCACCGTGGGCAGGACTGCGTCGCGCTCTGGAGGAGCGCTTTCCGCGCTGCCGCGGGCGCGCCGAGGGCTTCACCCCCCATCTCACCCTGGGCCGGACGAAGGATCCGCAGCGCCTCGCCGCCGCATGCGCCACCCGGCTCGACCGCATGCCTGCACGAGTGGGAGAACTGGTCCTGCTCTCCCGCCGGGGCGATGAACCGATGCGTCCACGCGCCACGATCGCTCTCGGAACGGGCGACGTACGGTGGCTGCCCGAAAACCCCGGACCCGTTACCACCGAGCCGGCCGCGGAGAGCGAGGACCGCGCCGCCCTGGCGCGCAGGACGGCGCAGCGCATCTCCGCGGCGCTGGGTGACGGAGTCGTCCACATCGTCGGGTCACGGCGCATGGGCTGCGCCCTGGCCGGAGCGGACCTGGACCTGGTCGCGGCACTGCCGGGCAGCGCCGACCCGGCCGACGTCCGGGCACGGGTGACCGCCGCGCTGCCGGACGCCACCCGGGTGCGGCAGGTGACCGGTGCCCGGGTGCCGGGCCTGCGGCTGCGCACCGGTGATCTGGACGTCGACCTGGTCATCGTCGCCACCGGAACGCTCGACCCCGGCGAAGCAGTGGCCCGTCGCGCCGAGTTGGGCGAGGGGGCGGCGATCGCCCTGAGTGCGGTGAGCGACGCGGACGCCGTACGGGCCGCGGTGGGCGACCGCCACACCGCTTTCATCCGGCTCGCCAGGCAAGTCAAAGCATGGGCCCGGGCGCGCGGCCTCGACTCGGCTCCCTTCGGTGGGCTGCCGGGCCTGGCCTGGTCGGTGCTGGCGGCCCGTACGACATGCGAGGCCACGGACCCGGCCGCTCCGGACCTGCTCCGCCACTTCTTCGGTACCTGGGTCGCCTGGGACTGGC
This sequence comes from Streptomyces sp. NPDC050388, assembly GCF_040655635.1. Lineage (NCBI taxonomy): Bacteria > Bacillati > Actinomycetota > Actinomycetes > Kitasatosporales > Streptomycetaceae > Streptomyces > Streptomyces sp. NPDC050388. The sequence goes on along the minus strand of NZ_JBFAKH010000069.1, from coordinate 26,871 downwards.
GGGACCCGATCGGCCTCACATCCACCGGAACGGGACCGGGCACACCCGTGGCACTCATGACGCCCACCAGTCCCGTCCGCAACTGCACCGGCCAGGTCGGCGCCTGCTTCCGGGACCTGCTGACCGATGAGCTCTACCGCGCCTGGACTGTCCTGGAAACGGCAGCGGACGCAGGCACGGACCCCTGGCCCGAGCTGTTGTCGCCGCCCTCCCCGCACCGGCGGCACGCGGCCTGGGCGATCCTGACCGTAGGCCCGGGCCCCGCCGAGGAGTTCGAGGAGACTCTGGGGCGCGTCCGGGGGCGTCTGCGAGCGCTGCTCACCGCGCTGGAGGACGCCGGAGCGGGGGACGCGTACGCCTGGCCCCGCCCGTTCGAGACCGGGCCGGTGGTCGCACGGTACGCCATCGGCCTCGGCCGTACCCCGCCCGACGCTGCCCGGCTCGCGGAAATCTCCGAAGGGTGGGGCAGAGACCTGTGCGGGGTCGACGTCACGTGGGCGGAGTGCGGCACCGTACCGTCCCTGCGCTGACGGGAGGGGTGACGCGTCAAGGAACGTCACCCCGAACGCGGTCCCGCGGCCCCGGGAGCCCGCCGGGACAGGGTGTCCGGCCCGCCGACTGGGGCTGCGGCCTCGTTCTCGCCCGCCGGTCGGTCAGCGCTCCAGGTCCCTCCGCATCTCGACGAAGAGCTTTCCCGCATCGGCAAGCGTGCTGTCCTCGAAGAGCGCGACGGCCGCCGTGCCCTCGCCGACCCACCCGCAGATAGGGTGCCCACGGCTCTCCCGCAGATCGCGTTCGCCTTGGGTGCCCGCGGTGGACCGAGCAGGACCTCCACGTCGTCGGCCTCGAAGACGGCGTCGAAGGCGCTGGTGTACCTACTGTCCCGGTCGCGGAGAAGGAAACGCAGGCAATCCATGCGGCGGTCCAGTGCCAGGGCGGGGTTCCTCGCCCGTTGAACGGTCCACCGGGCGGTGGGCTGCGCGGTGACACCGGCGAGGTGGATTCGTCCGGTGTCGTGCTCGATGAAGACCAGGGCGTACAGGCGCCTGAGGGAGATGGTGCCGAGGCGCGGGAAGTCGGCGGCGAGGATGCCGTGGGCCTGGGCGGTGAGGAATTCACGCCAGGACGGGCCGGAGCGCTGCGGAGCGGGATCGATGCCGGCGGTGCGCAGGATCTCCCAGACCGTGGACGGGGCGATCGAGTAGCCGAGGCGGGCGAGTTCGCCTGGGATCCGGCGGTGGCCCCAGGCATGGTTCTCCTTCGCCGGGCTCAGGATGAGTTGCTTGGCGGTGGGCGCGTGGAGGGCCGTCCTGGGTGGCTGCGCTGAGGATGCGCCCACGTCCGGGCGACGAGTCGCCGGTGCCAGGCCGCCGGCGTGGTGGGGGCCCGCGAACACCTGACGCCGGCGCTCGCGCGGGACCAGCCGGGAGAGCACGGCGAGCCGGATCCGGTCGGCGGGCTCGTGGCGGACCCGGGCGATCTGGCGGCGCAGCACCGCGTCCTCGTGCCGCAACGCCGGCACCTCCGCATCCTTCGCTACACGGCTGCGCAGCATGGCGGCGGGTACCGTGATCAGATTCCGGACCAGCGCGGTGACGATGGACAGCGGCATCGAAGGATCGTCGCAGATGCTGTGCCGGCCGGTCCTGTGACCTGGGAACTTCCAGGTCAGGCCCCGGAATCGTGCTTCCGAGCGGGACACGACCAGATCAGGGAGCGCTGTGGCGGCAGGGGCATTGCGGACGGTGCCACTGGCCGCTGGGCCACCACTTCGGTGGGGGCGCCGGCCGGTTGGCATCGGGACGTCTCAGGGGCGGGGCTCCAGCACCTCCAGGGCACCGGTCTCGGTGTCGTAGCTGCGCAGGGTGATGAGCCGGACCGACAGCGGCGGCGCCGGCAGCAGTTCGGGGACACGCCGGCCGACGAAGGCACCTGCCCGCCGAGTACGGCCGAGGGTGATGTGCGGCCTCCAGAGCCCAGGTTCGTGGAATGGGCTGAGGGTCTCGGGCGGGCTGTCCGAGGCCACCGCCTCCCACACCCGGCGGTGCAAGTCGGCCAGCGCGGAGTCGAGATCCAGCGACCAGGCCAGCACCGAGGTGGGCCTCTCGAAGCGGACCACGCCGGTGAACCGCACCGGCAGCGGCAGGGCGGCGGCCACCTCGGCGAGCTCCCAGCGGATCGGGGCGGTCAGCTCCGGGCAGGCTGCCAAGGTGAGGTGCGGGCTGTTGGTCGGTGAGCGGTGGCGCGCCTGACTGGGCAGCCCCGCGTCCGCGAGCCGCCGCCAGGCCTTCCGAACCGCCAGCTCTGCCGCCTCATCCAACAGAAGCTCGACCGTGCGCACCGCCGCAGCCTACCGGCGGTCTGGTCCTCGCGGGCAGGCCGTACTGTTCAGGAAGCGTGGCGGAAGGCAACGGCAGGGCCGATGACGCCCGAGGACGGGCCGCCGCCGGCGGCGCCGGGGCATCCACCGGGCCGCATCCACCCGGTCCCCCTGTTCGCCGTGCGCCGTGTCTGGGCTGCACCTTATGCCGCGCGGGTGGCGGGCGCCCGTTCCGCAGGCCGGGTGCCACGGTGGGAGGCTCGTGGAGCTTCTATGTGGGGCCGGGGCTCTGGGGGCGGTGCTGCTGGTGGCCACGCCGCCGGGGCTGGCGCCGCGCTGGCTGCGGCACGTTGCGCGGGTTCGGTGTTGCGCGTCGGCGGGGCCGCCGCGCAACACCCGGCCGCTGGAGCGCCCGGAGCGGGGAGGGGAGGGGCCGGTGCTCAGGGTGCGGCGTCCGGCCGGACGCGGGGACGTGGGCACTGGCTTTGTGGCGGCCAGGCCGATTTCATGATCACAACACAACCAAGGGGCCCCCGTGGCAGTCCACCTCATGGTGGCTGAGGAATGCCACCCGGAAACGACCCCTTCGTCCGTCCCGAGTTCACTCGGAGGTGCGGTCGTTCCCGCGCGAAGACTTCCTGAATGGAACCACGTTGAGCGTTGTTGTCGCTTCCAGCGGCCGGGTTCAGCCGACTCGTCCCGGTGATCCCGCCCGCATAGGCCCCTACCGGATCATCGGCCGTCTCGGTGCCGGTGGCATGGGCACCGTCCACGCGGGTCTCGACCCCGCCGGGGCTCGCGTCGCGGTGAAGGTGATCCACGCCCCGCAGGCCCAGGACCCGGAGTTTCGCGCCCGGTTCCGCCGTGAGGTGCAGCTGTCCGCCCGCGTCCAGGGGCCGTGCCTCATCCCGCTCCTCGCGGCCGACACCGAGGCCGAGGCGCCGTGGCTGGCCACCGAGTATGCCCCCGGGCTCACCCTCAACGACCACCTGACCGCTCACGGCCCGCTCACCGGTGGCATGCTGTACGCCTTCGCGGCGGGCACCGCCCAGGCACTGGCCGCCGTCCACAGTGCCGGCGTGGTCCACCGGGACGTGAAGCCGCAGAATGTCATCCTCACGCCGGGCGGGCCGCGTGTGCTCGACTTCGGTATCGCGCACGCGGTCGACGGCACGAGCGTGACCCGCACCGGGGTCATGACCGGAACGCCCGGCTGGATCAGTCCCGAGCACTATCGCACCGGCAGCGCCGGACCGGAGAGCGACATGTTCGGATGGGGCGCGCTTGTCGCGTACGCCGCCACAGGGCGGCTGCCCTTCGGCTCGGGCGCGCCGGACGTGGTCGCCTTTCGTGTGCTGTCGGGCGATCCCGACCTGGACGGAGTGGGGCGGGAACTTCGGGACATCCTGGAGCGGGCACTCCGGAAGGATCCCGCAACCCGGATCACCGCCGCGTCGGCGGCCGACGAGTCCTTGGCCCTCCTGGCGACCCAGTCGACCCAGGTGCTCGGTGCCGGGACGAGCCCCGAGCCCACCCTGGTCGGCGAACTCGTCTCCGCCGAGTGGCAGATGCCCACCATCGACGACCCCACCTGGCACGCCCCGCGGTCGGCCGTCCGGCGGCGCGCCGTGACGGCGGTCCTCGTCGCGGGTTCGCTGATCGGCGGGCTCGTCGGAGGAGCCCTGGCCCTCCGGCCAGGCGACAGCGAAGGCGGTGGTGGTGCGGAGACGTCCGCACCGAACCGTGCAGGACTGTCCGAGGGAGGAGACCAGGACGGTGGTGGGTCCGGCGGCGGAGGCGCCGCCACGCCGGCACCTCCGAGCGACCCGAGGGAGGCCCGGATTCCGAAGGATCCGCTGGCCGGCGTGTCCAACCCCGCCTACACCCGCGCCACAGACGACGCGCAACCGTCGTCCGCCGAGTGGAGGGCCAGCTCCTCGTCGAGCGACGACGAGGAGAAGGAAGCGGCACAGTCCGTGCTGGCCGACATGAAGACCGTGCTCGCCACCAAAAACATGGACTTCATGGAGCCCACCGTCACCTTCAACAAGCGAGCGCAGACGATGATGGTCACCGGAGGGCCGATCCCCCAGATCCCCGAGGAGAATCTGGAGGTCTTCCGCAGGGCCGCCGAGATGGCGATGTGCTCCGCCTCCGCGCACCGGCTGAAGGACCACCCCAGCACCTGGCCCTACGGCCGTTACTCCGTCCACTGGAAGTGGGGCGAAACCGATCCCGAGCCGATCACCCTCGGCTTCGGCCAGGCCATCAGCGGATGCTTCAACGAGGTCGCCGGACAGTGGCAAGGCGATGACCTTGGCATCGCGACCGCACGCATCCCGAGCGCCGACCAGAACGAGATCCGCGTCGCGGACGACGCGGACAAGGCCATCACCGCAGCCTGGGACGCCGCCGTCGCGGAGGGCAACGGCAACGAGCCCTTTGCCACGGACAACGCCATCAACCTCGGCTTCGACCCCGTGGAGAAGGCGGCGTACGTATGGGCCTCGGACAGCTCCGGGGTCCTCGTCGGCCGTGCCCAGCGCTCCAACTTCCAGGGCGTCACCTCGTCGACCCTGTGCCCCAAGCTGCTCGCTGAGTACAAGGCCAACAAGAGCTGGAACTACACCCGTTGGTCGGTGGCGGTGTACCCGGCGGGGGAGGTTGAGCCGGAGATCATTTCCTCGGGCATCTGTACACCGTGAGGACGCGGGGCGACGGTGCTGCGGGATTCGGCTGCCCATCAGACCATCCCACCCGGTCAGTCAACGTGGCAGTGCCCGTCGCCCGCCGCACCCTGATGTTCGGCGTCACCCCCACCGGCCACTGACCTCCACGGCGCTTGCGGTCACGGGCCGACTCCGCGCGCTGCGCCAGGACAGCCGGATTGCAGGCCTGCCGACGGGAGAGCCGGCAAAACGCCGTTCGGAACCGCACAGACCGCCCTTTCCCGTGGCTGTCGTGATCCGCTCGGCGCCCGCAGGGGGGAAGGCACTGATACGGGGAGCGCAGAGGGAGCCCTCCCAGCACCACGACCACCAGTCCGCCCCGGTGGGCCGACTGCAGTCGCGACGGCGTTTGCGCGCTGGCACGAAAGTGCCACGAACATGGCGTGCGACCCGCTGTTTCTCACCTGGTGCGGCGCCGCTGTCGAAGACCTGGTGGAGTACACCACGGGTTGCTTCTCGGCAGTCTCCGCCCCGGACACGGCCGGGCACTCGCGGCGGAACCACAGGCGCATGCCCGGGCTGTGGTTTCGGGGCGGGGCGAAGGCGGCTCAGCCGGGGAGGCTGGTCCGTTCTTCGATGCGCTGCAGTGCGTGCTTGAGGTACTGCGCGAACCGCGGGTAGTTCTCGCTCATCGGGAAGTGGCCGATGTCCTTCATCTCGATGAATTCCGCGCCGCGGATCTGCTTGGCGGTGCGCTCGCCGTCCTCGGGGGTGGTGAGGTAGTCGTACTCGCCGGTGAGCATGATCACCGGGCACGCGTCGCCGTCGATGTCGCCGAGGCGGTCACGCAGGTCGTGGTCGACCGAGTAGAAGTACAGGTCGCCCTTGAACGCCTCGGACCCCTGGCTGTAGTAGAACCACGTGGCCCAGCGGTCACGCTCCGGGGACTGTGGCGCCATGAGGTCCCACACGCCGCTGGCACATACCTGGGCCGCGTTGGCGTGCGGGTGCTGCCACCAGTCGAGGTAGAAGCCGGGCGAGTAGTCGGCGCCCTCGACCGGGATGACGGCCTTGAAGCGGTCCGGGTGGCGCAGCGCCAGTTGCAGTGCGACGTTGCCGCCGAAGGAGGAGCCCATGAAGATCGGGTCTTCCAGCCCGAGAGCGTCGCAGAATGCGGTGATGAACGCCAAGTAGTGGTCGGCGGTGAGCTTGTACTCTTCCTTCCACCAGTCCGTATTCCGTGGCGGGTCGGACTTTCCGTGACGGGCGAGGTCGTACGCGATGACGCGGTAATTGCTGGTGATCTCCTCATCTTCCAGGAGATCGCGCCACTGGTGGTTGTGGGCGCCGGCGGTGTGCTGGCAGACGAGCGGCTGGCCCTCGCCGTTCTCCAGGTAGAAAACCTTGTACTCGACGCCTTCGACATCAATGGTGACGTAGTGGCCGGTGACCGGGGAGATACGGGAATTGTTGCTCATGGGGTTCCTATCGGCGGGGTGATCGGTCAGCCCAGCGAGCCGGTGACGCGCAGCAGTTCCAGCTGCCGGGTCAGGCAGCGCAGGTTCTGCATGAGGATCGTCGCAGACCCCCCACCGCAGCGGCTTGGTCGCGGCCTCCGAGGCCGCTTGGCCCAAGGGCCCGGGCCTCGGTGTTCGCGCAGGCGCGGGCGACGACCACGGTGCGGAACGCGCGGGGCAGGACGACCGCCGCAGTGGCCGCGTGCGGGCCGGGGAGGGCGGGCGGCGACGACCAACCGGCCAGGAACGCGGCACTGCCGGTGAGGAGTCGGCGTGTGGTGGGACCGGGCCAGGTGCGGCGGCCCGGTCAGCTCGCGCGGTCGACGGACGACCGGAGCCCCGGGACGGTGCGGATCGCCCGCAGATGCTGCCCGAGCGCACGGACCACCGTAGCGGCCAGGATGGCCTGGCCGCGGCTGTTCGGAACGAGGCCGTCGGTGCTCCACACCTCCTCCCCCGGGGCCGGATGCCGGGCGGCCAGGTCCACGTGCAGCGCCCCGTGCCGCAGGGCGAGGGTCGCGCAGATGTCCGACTGCACCCGCTGACGAGTCCGCAGCACCTTCTCGCCGAGCAGCCGCGCGCCCGGCAACCGGGTCAGGTCGAAGGGCGTCACCAGCATCACGTCGTAGCCGTGTTCGCGTAGCGGCGCGACGATCCGGACCACCTCCGTCCCGAGCGCGTTCTGGTCGAACGCCGGATGCAGCACGTCATGGCCGGCCAGCTGGACCACCGCGAGATCGCCGTCGAACGCGAGCGCCCGCGGCAACTGCCGGGAGCGGACCGCGGCGGCGCTCTGTTCCCGGCCGCCGAGCAGACTGAGGCAGGCGAGCCGGGGATCCACCACGCGGAGGGCGTCCGCGACCCGGTCGTACCAGGGCGTGCGGTCGCAGCCCTGCACCCGTTCCACGCGTCGGGGCGCCCTGCCGTCGCCGAGCACCACAAGTCGGCGCCAGCGCAACCCGCCCAGCAGCCGGGCCGCCTCACCGTCCCTCAGGCAACCGGGGTCGTTCGCCTCACTGCCGACGGATACTGACGGTTCTGGCACGAGCTCTCTCCTGTTCACAGGGCTACGGGTCCGCATCTGCCCGACGCGGCAGCGGCCCTCTTCCTGAATGCGCCGCGATCTCAGGACCGTCTCAGCGAAATATCAGGGCGGACCGGCAGGATCATCGGCACGGCGGGACGGTCCGAGACCCCCTCCCACCGTGAGGAGAGGTACCCGAAGCGGCCCAACGGGGTTCCGAGGCAACTCGGATCGGGTGAAAGCCTTCGTAGGTTCGAATCCTGCCCTCTCCGCACCACGCGCCCCCGGGGCTCCGGTGAGCCGGAATCCCGGGGCGTGCGCGAAAGAGGCGACTCCCCGGCGGTCAGGCCCTTCTGCGCCAGACCAGCACCGCCGCCACCGCAAGCGCCGCGAACGCCCCGATGTCGATGCGTGCGACGCGCATCGTCGAGTCGTTGAGCCCGGGGGTGGAGTACGCGAGCAGCAGGAACGTCCCCATGCTGACCGCGCCAGCGCTGAGCGCGGGCACCCGGAGCGACCTGAGGAAGACTGCGCAGAGCAGGCCGATTCCGACGAGTCCCAGCAACACCGCGCGGTGCCGCAGCAGCACCGTCAGATCAGCGGAGCCGGAGCCGGCGACCGACACCCCGTATGCCGTCGTGATCTGCGACGGTGCGAGCGCGACGAAGCCCGGCAGCAGGTTCACCGCACCGACGACGAAGAAGAGCGCGGTGATGAGTCGGTCGGTCCACATGTCTTGATTCCGTTCGCGGAGGATTCGGTCGAGGGTGTGGTGCGAGGGTTCGTGGCCGGGGTCTGTGGCGGGCGCGCGGCGAAGGATCGTGGCGAGGGCGCGCGGCGGGGAAGGAGGCGGCCGGGGCGCGCCGCGGCGGTCGTCGGGTCACGGCCCGCCGCGGTCGTGTCTCCGGCCTCACGGCGTACGACGGGCTTCCCGGTCCAGGCTGCCCAGGTAGGCCCGCAGAAGCCCCCTGACCGGGCGCGCGGTGAGCGGCGCCCGGGGCGCCCGATCGCGGTGCCAGGGGTAGGCGTGGGGACCGCGGGCCGCCGTGGGGGACTCCGCGATCGATTCCGCCACGTGCGCACCGTGGGCCACCGACATGGCCAGACCGTGACCGCAGCAGCCGCCGATGTACCAGAGATCCGGGCGCCCCCCCACGTTCCCGACCACGGGAAGGTCGTCCAGGGTCATGCCGATCTGCCCCGACCAGCGGTGGCTGACCGGTACCTCGGCGAGGCCGGGGTGCAGCAACCGCAGCCGCTCCTCCAGCCAGTTCCAGGTGGCGGTGCGCAGCGCGGCGGCCCGGTCGGGACTCAGCCCCGGCAGGTGGACGGCCCGGCCGCCGCCCAGCACCAGGCGCCCGTCGTCGGTGAGACGGAAGTACGGCGCCAGGGACATGCTGTCCACGACGGCGGTTGCGGTGGCGCCGCCCAGCGCCTCGCGCGTCTCCGCGTCGAGCGGGTCGGTGGCGACGGCGTGCACCTGGAGGGGCAGGACCGTGCCGACGGGAAGCCCGAGCTGTCCGGCCGCCGCGTTGACGGCCAGGACGGTCTTGCGCGCCCGGAGCGTACCGCTGGGGAAGAGCAGCTCGCCGGGGGCGGCGCCGCTGCCGGGACGCAGACCGCGCAGCGGGCTGTCGTCGTGGAAGCGGACACCCTTCGCGGCGCAGGCGGCCACCAGCGCGCCGCTCAGCGCGGCGGGGTCGAGGGTGGCGGCGGAGCGGTAGAGCAAACCGGCGTGGTACGGCACGTCGACGCGCTCGCGGATGGCGGCGGCCGACAGCACGGGGACGTCCAGGCCCAATGCCCGGTAGGTCTCCGCCTGCCGGGCGAGGGAGGCCAGACCGGCCGCGCTGCGGGTCGCCACGATCTGTTCCCCGGTCCGCAGTCCGCACGGTGTGCCCAACTTGCCGGCGAGCGTGATCACCCGCTCCACGGCGGTGACGGAGGCCAGATACATGCGCCGCGCCGTGGACGGGCCGAAACGGCGGGCGGCCCGGTCGATGGACGGGCCGACCCGGGGCCCGAGGAGTCCGGTGCCCCGGCCGCTGGCGTCGGCCGCGGGATGCCGGGCGTCCACGACCACGACGTCCAGTGAGGGATCGCGTTCCACCAAGTGGTACGCGGTGGACAGGCCGGCCAGACCGGCTCCGACCACCGCGACGTCGGCGGTGAGCTCGCCGGAGATCCGCGCGGCGGGCGCGACGGTGGTGGACCTGCCGGGCGCACTGTCCGCGGAGGGCGCCCAGCAGGGCACCCCGCCGGCCGGGGACGCCTCCCCGCCCCGGAGCTCCTCCCTGGCCGGGGCCCTCATCGCACCGCCCCGTCCGCCAGGGCGTGGAATCCGCGGTCGTGCCAAATCAGCGGCCGCCCGTCGGCCAGGTGCAGGGCGGCGACCCGCCCGACGACCAGGCAGTGGTCGCCGTAGGCGCGCGCCTCCTCCGTCACACAGATCGACCAGGCGAAGGTGTCCGCGAGCACGGGGACGCCGAGCACCTCCTCGTACGATTCCCCGGCGAAGCGCTCGGCGGGGGTGGCGGTGGAGAACAGCCGCGCCCGGCCGCGCTGTTCCTCGTTCAGCAGGTGCACCGCGAAGGCGGAACCCAGCTTGATCGCGGCGAGCGTGCGCGAGGAGTGGGACAGGCAGACGAGCAGCAGCGGCGGGTCGGCCGAGAGGGAGGTGACGGTCGATACGGTCGTCCCCACCGGCCCGTCGTCCGAGGGCGCCGTGACCACGGCGGTGCCGGAGGCGAGACGGGCGTAGAAGTCCAGGCAGAGGCCGGTGCCGGGAACGGGCATCTGGTCCACTTCCGGCCCGCCGGTACGCGCGTCGGCTATGACGTGCGGCATGAGGGGGCTCCTTCCTGTCCGGGTTCCTGTTCTCTGTTCGGATGGACCGGAGAAATTCTCCGCGCTGCGGACCGGTTCCCTGTGCCGCGGACCGGCTCTCCCGTCCTGGGGCCGGTTCTCCGTTTCGCGGTCCGGCGAAGATCCCCCCGAGGGGCATGGCGGGACCCGCCCCCGGGCCCCAGCCCCCAGAACCTCCGCGGACACGCCCTAACGGCCGGACTCCAGAGAATCGCGCAAGGCGACGAGGGTGGAGCGCATGGTCGCCCGGTTGCGCGCCCTGCGCCGTACGACGCCGGTCACCAGCGGGGTGACGGCGGTGAGCAGCATGCCGAACGGGCCGGCCCGGCGGTCCCGCCACTCCTCCCGCACCTCGCACCCCTCGGGCAGCGGCGAGAAGTGGTACGTCCACCCCGCCACCTGGATACCGAGGAAGCTGACGTGGAACGAGAAGAGCCGGCCGGGATCGGCCTCGACCACCCGGCACAGGGTGGGCCACGGCAGCCAGCGCGCGCGGTTGCGGCCGATGAACCGCATCCCCGTCCTGGCCGGGCCACCCCGTCCGATGATCCACGCACCACGGCACTCCGGGCTCCACTCGCCCATCCGCGCCACATCGCTGATCGCCGCGTAAGCGGTCTCCGGTGGTACGCGGATGACGATGCTCTCGGATATCCGTGAGGGGGTGTCAGGTTCCTCCTGCACCGGGGCGGTCCGGTCGGTCACTGGGGGGCCTTCCTTTTCATGCTGTCCGTGGGTTCGGGGTGTACGGATCCGGTTGATCCGGCCGTGGTGCCGTGGCCGGCAGCGCCCCCGACCGGAGTGCGAGCGCCGTGGGGCGTGAGCGGGGGGACCGCCGGGTTCCCGCGGCCCGGCAACCACCAGTTCACCCTGCTCATCAGGCGCATCGACGCAGGGACGATCAGGAGCCGGACGACGGTCGCGTCGAGCGCGATGGCCAGCGCCATGCCGAGGCCCAGTTGCTGGATGGGGAGGATGCCGGTGAACGCGAAGGCCGCGAAGACCGCGACCATGAGGACGGCCGCGCCGGAAATCAGCGGCATCGTGGCGGACATGCCGCGCGCCACGCTGCCGATGTCGTCCCCGGTGGCGACGTAGTCCTCGCGGACCCGGCTGAGCAGGAAGACCTCGTAGTCCGTGCTGAGGCTGAACAACAGGGTGACCAGCAGGACGGGGACGAAGTTGGTGAGGTGTCCGTCCACGTCGAAGCCGAACAGGGCGTTTCCCAGACCGTCCTGGAAGACCAGCACCAGCACACCGTAGGTGGCGCCCACGGAGAGCAGGTTCATCGCGATGGCCTTGAGCGGCAGGAACACGGAGCGGAAGGTGAAGAGCAGCAGCAGGTAGATGACGGCGAGCATGGTCGCGATGACCGGTACGAGACCGTCCTCGATCACCTTGTTCGCGTCGACGCCCTCCGCGGTCTCCCCGCCCACGTCGACCGTCCACCCCCGGTCGCCGGCCGTGAAGCCGGCGGCCTCGGCGCGTACCGAGGAGAGCAGCTTCCGCGCCGCGTCGGAGGAGGCGGTGTCGTCGCCGACGACCTCGACGAGCGTGGTCCTGCCGTCCCGGGAGACGAAGAAGTCGACGGTGGCGCGCGCGTCCCCGGGCAGCCGGTCCCGCCCCGCCAGGGCCGCGAACGGGCGCTCCCGGTCGGTCTGACGGAGCGTCCCGATCGCCGAGTCGGCCCGTACCACCCCGGGCAGGCCGGCGATCGTGTCGTGGAAGCGGAGCAGTCGGGCGACGTCCGTCCCGGAGCGTTGCTGGAGCGGTGTGTCCGACGAGACGACCACCTGGAGCGGTGCGGCGCCGCCCACCCCGAACTCGTCCCTGACCGCGTCGTACCCCTGGCGTACGGCCGCGTCCGCGGGCACGACCCGGGCGTCGGGCGTGAAGGTCTCCAGCCGCAGCGCGGGCAGGGCGAGAGCGGTCAGTGCCGCGACGCCGACCACCAGAAACAGCACGGGACGGCGCATGACCGCGCGGGTCACGGCGACCCAGCTCCCTTCGGCCCGTCCCTCGTCGCTCCGTCCCCGGCCGGCCCGGCCGGGGACGGTCCGACCGGAGTCCAGCTTCCGGCGGCCGATCCGACCCCACTCGATCCCGGGGCCCAGCACGTGCAGCAGTACGGGCAGCAGCAGCACGCTGGTCAGGACGGAGAAGGCGACCACGACCACGACACCGAGCGCCATCGACTGGATGACGCTCAGGTCCACCAGGAACAGCGTGGACATGGCGGCCATGATGGTGAGCCCGGAGGCCACCACGGTCTCGCCCGAGGTGCGCAGCGTACGGGTGAGAGCGCGCTCGACGTCCGCCCGGGAGACCGGTCCCTCCCCGGCGCGCAGCTCGCTCTTGAAGCGCATGATCATGAAGAGCGAGTAGTCGACGCCCACACCGAGACCGAGCATGGTGGCGGCGTTCTGCACGAACACCGACAGTTCGGTCCGCCCGGCGACGACGGCGAGCACCGCCAGCGCGAAGACCACCGAGGTGACACCGACCAGCAGGGCGGCGAGCGCGGCGGCCACGCTGCGGAAGAGCAGCAGCAGGACCAGCAGGATCAGCGGCAGGGTGACCAACTCGGCGGAGATCAGACCGCGCTCGCTGAGATGGTTCACCTCGCCCCAGAGCGCGGCCTGGCTCACCAGGGAGACCTGGAGGCCCTTCGGCTCGAACCGATCGCTCAGTTCCTCCTGGATGCCGGGCAGCAGCCGGCGGGCGGTGCCGTCGTCCAGTTCGGAGCCGACGCGGATCGTCGCGGTCCGGCCGTCCTCGCCGAGGAAGGCGGCGCGCGGCCCCTCGCCGGTGAGCGTGGTGTAGCCGTATCCGCCCGTGGCCCTGAGGCCGTCGTCACGCAGCACGGCCTCGGCCGCTTCCCGTACCCGGGTGTCGAAGGCGGAGTCCCCGGCCCGGTGCCGGGTGTCCTTGACCACCAGGGTCAGTGAGGTCGCGCCGCGCCCGGTGAAGCCCTCGGTGAGCCGCTCGGCGGCGACGGCGGAGCCCGAGCCGGAGACGTACCAGCCGCCGCCGCTGAGCAGGCCCGGCAGTGGAGCCGCCTGCCAGCCGGCCACCCCGAGCAGCAGCAACCACAACACGGCGAGCGGCCACCGGTGACGGCCGGTCAGCCGGGACAGCCACGTCGGTAACCGGGGCTCGCCCCCGCGCGTGGGCCGTCCCGGGCGGACCGGCCCGTCGGGCGGCCCGTCCGGGACGGCGCGACCCTCACTCATGCGCGGATCCCGATTCCGTGTTCGCGGTCGTCGGTCAGGATCTCCATCAGCGCGCGGTTGCTCGTGGTGAGTCGCTGGATCTTGCGCGTCGCCTTGTTGAGGATCTGCAGCTCGCACTTGCCGATCTTGGTGTTCAGGCAGTGCTTGATACCGCCCGGGGGGTTGTAGTAGTTGAGCCCGACGAAGTCCTCGGGGGCCGCGGTGAAGCGGCCCCGGACGGCGGTGGACTCGTCGGAGCTGGCGAAGTTCCAGTAGAAGTACCCGAAGTCGGCCTTGGCCTTGAGCGCTTGGCGGGGCGCGGACAGGGTGTACTCACGGTCGTCGTGACGGAGCACCAGGAACGTGATCTTCGGCGTCTTGACCGGGCCCACCAGCCTCGTCGTGCCGGTGACGATCTCCAGGAAGCTGTCCGGGTGGTCGTCGAACCCGGCCACCTGGCCGAAGGCGTAGTGATCGGTGTGGCGGCTGCCCCAGTTGTGGTTCTGGCTGCCGGTCCAGCCGTCGACGTCGATCGTCTCGCCGTCGACCGTGAGCTTGCCGCTGTAGGTGGCCAGCGGGGTTCCGACCAGGCTCTTGGCCTTGGGGAATCCGCCGGTGTACATGGACGGCGGGAGCAGGAGCAGCGGCGGTTCCGAGCCCTCGTACGTCAGGTCCCAGCCGATGCGGCCGTTGCTGCCGACGGCCTCGCCTTTCAGGCTGCCCGGCTCCAGGACCCGGTCGCCGACCCGGGCGCCGAAGGAGTCGGGGCTGAAGTGGCACTCGGAGATCGGGTACTCCTCCTTGGCCACGACATGACGGCCGGTGGTCCCGTAGAAGTAGATGGCCCACAGCTCACCGATGGCGGCGTCGGGCATCCCGGCCGGGCTGAAGATCGTGTACCGGATCCAGAAGGCCCGGGGCTCCGTCGGGTGGTTGCCCCGCTGGTAGAAGCTCTCGTAGTGGCCGGCTTCCTGGCCCGGACGGTATTGCGTCCAGTTCAGGCGATCCGCGTCCGCTGTGCTGGGGTCGTAGTTCATCGGGTCCGTCTTCCCATCCGATACCGGTACTGGTTCTGCCGTGTTACGTCTGCGTCTTGCGGAGCGTCGACGCGCCCGTACGCGCGTGCGCGGTCATGGACATCCCGTAGCGGGGCCTCAGCGTGATCGACGCCTGGTTGACCACCCGGTGCGAGGGCACGTGCCGGAACTCGTACCGCCGTACCAGGGCGGCGAGCAGCAGGTGTGCCTCCATCAGCGCGAAGTGCTTGCCGATGCAGAGGTGGGGGCCCGCGCCGAAGGGCATGTGCGCGAAGCGGTGCCGTCCCTTCCTGCCCTCGGGGGAGAAGCGGTCCGGATCGAAGCGCTCCGCATCGTCCCAGTGCCGTTCGTGGCGGTGGATGTTGAAGAGGTTGACCAGCACCCGGGAGCCGGCCGGCACGGTGTGTCCGCCGAGCACGGTGTCCTTGCGCACCAGCCGTGGCACGATCGGCGCCGACGGGTAGAGCCGCAGCGCCTCCTCGAAGACCTGGAGGGCGTACGGCATGGCCGCCAGGTCCGCCGCGGTGGGCATCCGGTCGCCGAGGACCTCGTCCACCTCCTCCTGCACCCGGCGCAGGGCGAAACGGTTGCCGGAGAGCAGGTAGAAGGCCCAGGTGAGGGTGATCGCGGTGGTCTCGTGCCCGGCGCCGAAGGTCGTGATGACCTCGTCCCGTACCTCCCGGTCGCTCATGCCCTCGCCGGTGTCGGCGTCCCGTACGTCCAGCAGCATGTCGAGCAGGTCGGGCGCACCCCCGCCACGGGGGACACCGTCGGCAGCTGCCTTGCGGCGCTCCGCGATGATCCCGTACGTCATCCCGTCGATGTCCTTCATCACCGCCTGGAAGCGGCGGTTGCGCGGCGTGGGCCACCGGGTCGGGGGGCTGAAGGGGTTCTGCAGCCGGTCGAAGGCGTAGTTGATGGCGACATCGACGGCCTCGGGGCTGATGCCGTCCCTGGTCTGTTCGACATCGGTGCTGAACATGCACCGGCTGACGATGTCGAGGGTGACCCGCATCATCTCCTCGTGGACGTCCACCACGTCGCCGCTCCGGTACGTGGCGGCCATGTGGTCGAGCTGGTTCGCCGTCGACTCGGACATCGAGTCGAACATGGCTGCGATCGCCTGCTTGGTGTAGATCGGCTGCATCATGCGCCTGTTGCGCATCCAGCTCTCGTGGTCGTCGCTGGTGAGCAGGCCCTCGCCGAGGATCAGCCGGAGCGGGTTGTCCGGACCGAGCTTGCCGTAGGTCGCGCTGTCCGTCAGCACCTCACCGGCGAGTTCGGGGCTGGAGACGCCGTGCACGACGACGGGGCCGAGCCGGTAGCGGACCAGGTCCCCGTGGTCGCGCCAGCCCTGGTGCATGGCGTCCAGGATGTCCCTGCGGAAGTCCAGCACGCTGCCCAGTACGGGCAGGGCACGCGCCTCCGGCGCGGCGGGGGCGGCTTCGGGGCGGACCGGGGTGGCGGTGTCGCGGGTGGTGGTCATGGGAGGCCGCGTCCCCTTCACTTCCGCGCCAGGGCGCAGACCCAGCCGAACGAGCGGGTCGGCTCCGCGACGTAACGGCCGTCCCGGAAGCCGGCCTTGCCCAGCATCTCCACCAGATCGCCCCCCGAGAGGATGCGCAGGCCCTCGCGCTCGGAGCGCTCGGTGAACCGCCGTCCCAGGTAACGCTGCTTCAGCGTGGGCTTCTCGGCGGCCTCCCGGCTCATCTCCAGCGTGATCGACACCTGGCCGCCCGGCTTGAGCACCCGGTACGCCTCGCTGAGCCCGCGCATCGGGTCGGGCCAGAAGTAGAACGTCTCGATCGCGCTCACCTGGTCGAAGGACCCGTCCTCGTACGGCAGGTCGCCCGCGTCGCCCTGCTTGAACTCCACCCGCCCCGCAGCCACGCCCACGACATTGCGCCGTACCGACTGACGGACCATCTCCGTGGAGTAGTCCACTCCGGCGACGAATCCCTGACTCGCCCGCTCCGAGAGGAGCTTGACGGCCATCCCGCCGCCGCAGCCGATGTCCAGGACGCGCTGGGAGCGCCGTACCTCCATGTGCTCGATCGCCCACACGGTGAGCGTACGGTGCTGCCTGGCCATCACGTGGCCGATCAGCCGGCCGGCGTACCCGTTCGGCCGTTTGAAGTTGTCCTCCACCAACTCCAGTGGCGCCCTGAGCAACTTTTCGATCATCCGGACTTCCCTTCACGGTTCGCAACGTCTGGGTGGTGCCACGGAACGGGCCGGCAACTCCGGGGGCGGTCCCGGCGGTTTCCGGGAAAGGGTGTACGGACCGACGCGCGCGGTACGGCGCGTCCGTCGCCCGATCCTGCCCGACTGCCCGGGGCCGGGCCCGGCACGGCATCGGATGGTCGGCGGAGAGGGCAGGATTTGAACCTGCGCGGGCTTTCACCCGATCCGGGTCGCCCCGGAACCCCGTTGGGCCACTTCGGGTACCTCTCCTTGCCTCGGGGCGGAGCGAGCACCGTTCCCGCTGCGTCCCCGATGCTGCCGCAGCGTTCTGAGATCACGCTGAGATCTTCCTGAGACCGTCCGCCGCCGGGGTGCCTGCCCCCGGTCCGCGGCCGGCCGGGGCCGAGGCCGCGGACCGGTCAGGCCGCGGTGAAGAGCAGTACGGCATTCTGGCCGCCGAATCCGAAGGAGTTGCTGACGGCCACCTCGACGCGTACGTCGCGTCCGGCCTTGAACACCACGTCCAGCTCCAGCTCCGGATCCGGGCTCTCCAGGTTGGCGGTCGGCGGGATGCGGCCCTCTTCGAGGGTGAGCGCCGTCGCCACCGCCTCGATGGCGCCGGCCGCGGCCAGGGAATGGCCCACCACGCCCTTGACGGAGGTGACGGCGGGCCGCTCCCCGAGCACCCGGCGGATCGTCCGGGCCTCGGCGGCGTCGTTCAGCAACGTCGCGGTGCCGTGCGCGTTGACGTGGTCCACCTCGTCGGCGCCGACCCCGGCGTCGCGCAGTGCGGCGCGCAGGGCGAGTTCGGCGCCCCGGCCGTTCGGATCGGGGGCGGTCGCGTGGTGCGCGTCGGCGGAGGCGCCGTACCCGCTGACCATGGCCCGGATGTCGGCGCCGCGCGCCCTGGCGTCCTCGGCCCGTTCCAGGACGAGTACGGCCGCGCCCTCGGCCGGTACGAAGCCGTTCCGGTCGGCGTCGAAGGGCCGGGAGGTGGTGGACAGGTCGTCGCGGCGCCCGGCCAAGGCCCGCATCTGGCTGAACCCCGTGATCAGCGAGGGAACCAGCGGTGCCTCGGTGCCCCCGGTGATCACCACGTCGCAGACCCCGCTGCGCAGCAACTCGCGCGCCATGCCCACCGCGGTGGTGCCCGAGGCACAGGCCGTCGCCGTCACCAGACTGGGCCCCAGGGCGCCGAACATCATGGAGATGTATCCGGCGCCCATGTTGGGCGACAGCATGGGGATGAGCAGCGGGGAGACCTTGCGCGGGCCCCGCTCCAGCAGCACGTGGTGCTGTTTCTCCCAGGTGGCGGCACCGCCGATGCCGTTGCCGAGGACCACCCCGACCCGGGTGGCGTCCCAGGAGTCCCGGTCGAGGCCGGAGCTGGTGACGGCCTCGTGCGCGGCGACCAGCGCGAGCTGGCTGCTGCGGTCCAGGCGCCACATCTGCTTGCGGTCGATGAGCCCGCCGGGGTCGAAGTCGGTCACGGCGCAGGCGAAGTCGGCGGGTATGCCGGCGAGCGCGGGCACCTCGGTGGCCGCCGTACCGGCTCCGGCGCGCATCCGCTCCCAGCTCTTCTCGACCCCGACCCCGGCGGCCGTGGCCATGCCGACCCCGGTGATCGCGGCGTCGAACCGGGCCCGGGCCGGGGCGGTCGTCGGTGGGCGGCTCATCAGACGGTGGCCGTCTTCTGCGAGATGACCTCGGCCGCCTGTCCGACGGTCGACTCCGGGCCCATCTCGCTGTCCTCGATCGAGACCTCGAACTCCTCCTGGGCGGCCACGGAGAGTTCCACGAGGGCGAGCGAGTCGAGTTCGAGGGCGCTGAGGGTGCTGGTCGGCGAGATGCTGTCGGTGTCCAGGCCGAAGGTGCTGGTGAGCAGCTCGACCAGGCGCGTGTAGACGTCTTCCATGGGATTCCTTCCAGAGGCGTTCGCCGGTGTGCCGGCGGGCGGTGTGCCGGTGCGGTGCGAGGGGGTCAGCTTCCCTGGGGCTGCCGGAGGGCGGTCGCCGTCCCGCCGGCCGGTTCGGGGCTCGTGGCGGGCGGGGCGTCGAACCGGTCGGCGAAGCGGGCGTACTCGGGATGGACCACCGGTTCGAAGTCCAGCGCGAAGGGCTTGAGGAAGTTGCCGAACAGCGCCCGGTCGCCGAAGAGGTGGATGGGGACGACCAGCAGTGCCCACTCGGGACCCCACAGCCAGATCCACGTGAGCACCACGAGCGTCTGGGTGGCCAGGCTGTGCATCACGTTGTACGCGACGTAGTAGCCGCGGTGGATCCGCTTCGTCCTGCTTCGGTGGTAGGCGATGGCCCCCGGGATGTAGCCGATGAGGTCGATGTACACGAACAACCCGATCGCCGGGAGCCACCTCACCTCGTCGATGTGGGCGAAGAAGAACACCGCGGCGATCACCAGACCGAGCCCGTACTCCAGCCGGATCAGCCGGTAGGTGATCCGCGTCTCGAAGAGGTTCTTCCCGTCCATCAGCGCGTTCCGGACGCGGCCGTGACGGGCCCGGCCGTGACCTCGGCGACGGCGCGGGCGACCGCCTCGTCGCCGACCACGGCGGCATTGCCCGCGAAGAGGCTGATGACCACCCGGGCGATGGTCTCCTTGAAGACCCGTTCCGCGACCGGGTCGAGGATGCCCGCGAGGCTGGGGATGCCGAAGTCGAACTCGGCGCTGAAGTCGACCAGGCAGTCCGCGCCGTCCGCGGTGAGCCGCCACACGCCGGCGAACTCGGCGAAGTCACCGTCGGTCTGCTCGAAGGTGATGGTCAGGGTTTCGCGGTCGAACCGGTCGGTCTCGCTCCAACTCAGAATGCCGTTGCGGAAGTAGACGTCCCAGTCGCTGACCTCCTCGCCGTCGGACACCCGGCGGGAGGCCACGGAGCGGATGACGTCGGTCAGTTCGGGGTACCGGCTGAAGGCGCCGACCCGCTCGAACGCCGCCGCGGCGTCGATGTCGTGGACGCGGATGATCACTCGTACGCTACGCATGGATGGTGTCGCCTTCCGCAGTGGGTGCGTACCGGGCGCTCTGCGCGCGGCACGCGCGGTCGACCGCCTCGTAGAAGAAGTCCAGGTCGCCCCTGGTCAGCACCGCGGGAGGGGTGAAGCGCAGGACCAGGTGCGAGTTGAGCGAGTGGTTGGCGATGACGCCGTTCATGATCAGCTCGATGAGCAGGTCGCCCGCCGGCCCGGGGTCGGTGAACTCGATCCCCAGCAGCAGCCCCCGGCCCCGGACCTCGCGCACGGCGGCGCCGTAGTGCGAGCGGACGATACGGTCCAGCTCCGGCAGGATCTCGGCGCCCAGGTCGTGGGAGCGGGCCACGAGGTCGTCCTCGTGCATCGCCGCGAGCGACCCGCGTACGGCGGCCATCGCCAGCGGCGCGCCCGAGAACGTGGAGGTGTGCAGATAAGGGTCCCGGTCGAAGGCGCCGAACGCCTCGCGGGTGGCGACGACGGCCGACACCGGGACGACGCCCCCGCTCAGCCCCTTGCCGACCAGCAGCACGTCGGGGGAGACGCCCTCGCGGTCCGCGCCCCACCAGGTGCCGAGTCGGCCGAGACCGGTCTGGATCTCGTCCAGGACGAGGAGGGCCCCGTACCGGTCGCACAGGTCCCGTACCGCGCGCAGATAGCCCGCCGGGGGGATCACCACGCCGGCCTCGCCCTGCACCGGCTCGATGAAGACGCACGCTTCGCCGGGGGCCGCCGTCAGGAGCGGTTCGAGGGCTGCGGCGTCACCGTACGGGACGTGGGAGGTCTCGGGGAGCAGCGGCCGGAACGGCTCCTGGAAGACGTCCTTGCCGGTGAGGCTGAGCGCGCCCATGGTCTTGCCGTGGTAGCCGTTCTCCGTGGCGATCAGCCGGTGGCGGCCCCGGGTGCGGGCCAGCTTGACGGCCGTCTCGACCGCCTCGGCGCCCGAGCCGGCGAAGTGGACTCGCTCGAGCCCGGTCGGCGCGACCGACACCAGGGCGTCGGCGGCCAGCGCGACCTGCGGTTCGAGGAAGAGCCGGGTGGCCACGGGGTGCGTGGCCAGCTGCTCGGCGACGTGCCGGACGACCGTGGGGTGGCGGGCGCCGGTCAGGAAGACGCCGTAGCCCCCGCAGTTCAGGAAGTTCCTGCCGTCCGAGGTGGTGACCCAGGCGCCCTGCGAGGCCACCTCGATGTGCCCGCCGAACAGCTCGCCGAGAGTGGCGCGGCCCTTGCTCAGCCGGGACCGGTACAGCTTGCCCAGCTCCTCCCGCCCGAGGGCGGACGTGGTGGCGGAGGCCGGGGGCACGGCCGACGGAAGGAAGGGTGTCGTTGTCATGACGCTCCCTCGTCAGGTCAGACGCAGCGGGTCGCCCACGACGTGGTCGAGGAACGGCCGGGTAAAGCTCGCCCGCGACGGCGGGTGGAAGGAGAGACCGTGGGCGGCGCCGGCCAGGTAGGCCACGTCGGAGTCGGACATGAAGGCCGTACCGCCGAGCAGTTCGACGGCCTGGCACAGCGAGTCGCCCAGCGCGTCCTGGACGGCGTAGCGGGCGACGAGCGTGTCGGCCAGGTCCTTGTTGCCGGTGTCACCGTCCCTGATCATGCGCGCGGTGCCCGCCAGCAGCAGGGCGGCCGTCTCCAGCCGGATGAGCACCCGGGCACGGTCGGAGTCGCTGCCCCGGCCGCCGTCGACGACCCGTTCGACCAGTCCGCTGACGATGCCGAGGTAGCAGGCAGAGATGAGCAGTTCGAACCAGATCAGCCCGACGGTCTGGAGACTGTCCAGGTTCCCGGCGTCGCCCGGCTCGGTGCGCATGACGAGCTGCTCGTCGACGAAGACGTCCGTGAGCCTCACCTCGTCGCTCTCGGCGCCCGCGAGGGTGCGGCTTCCCCAGAACGGGTGGACGGTGATCCCCTCGGTGTTCCGGGGGATCAGGAGCACCGCCGTCCTCGGCTCACCGCCGTCGGTGGGCAGCGCCACGCTCGCGGTGAGCAGGTCCATCGAGTGCGACAGGCTGCACGGCTTCTTGGCGCCGTTGATCACATAGCCGCCGTCGGCCTTCGTCGCCGTCATCATCGGCGAGAGGATGCCCCGGCCCGGTCGGCCCTCGGCGAAGCCGGAGGCGACCAGCAGGCGCTGCTCGGCGATCCCCTCGAGCAGCGCCCACTCCATGCCGCTGCTCTGGATGGACTCGGCGAGGGTGAACAGGGTCGCGACCGAGAAGTGGTGCATCGTCGTGGCGATCGCCAGGGACGGTGCCTTGGAGGCCAGTGCCTGTACGACGGAGAGGGCCTGGGCCGGGTCGGCACCGGCCCCGCCGTAGGTCTTGGGGATCACGAGGCCGGGGCCGCCGGTCTCGCGGAAGTGGTCGAGGGCCGGGTTCCTCGGTGCTTCCAGCTCTTCCAGCGGCATGCCGGAGAGCAGGTCGAGCAGACCGGGCAGGAATGATTCACATGTCGCGCGTGCGGCTTCCAACGAGCGCATGGAGCCTCCTCAGTTCCGTGCGTGGTGGTTTCTGGGGCGCGCGGACGTGCGCGCGAGGGGCCTTTCCCGTACAGGGGGCCGGTGGTACCGGGCGTGCCGTACGGGGCGGCCCGGTACGGGGTGTCGTCAGCGTCCGGCGGCGGCCTTCAGGGCCTTCCAGGCGCCGAACACCGCTTCGGAGGGCCGGACGCCGGTGGCGACGCTCACACCCTGGACGTGGGAGGTGCGCAGGATCGGGTAGTTGGCCTCGCCGAACACACCCCCGGTGAGTCCGGTCCCTCCGTGGGTCGGCAGGTAGGGCAGGAACCCGATGTGGGAGTCGTTCACCTTGAGCAGTCCGCCCTGGGTGATCCGGGTGACGATCCGGTCGACCACCTCGGGGTCGCGGGCCCACGCGGAGTTCCGCAGTCCGTAGGCGTTGCCGTTGACGAAGTCGATGAACCGGTCCAGCAGGACCTCGTCGGGGGCGGGCTCGGCCACGATCACCGGAAGCAGCGGGAAGAAGGTCTCCTCGCGGACGGCCTGGACCTCATGGGCCTTCGCCAGGCCCTGGACCCGCACGACGGTGGGCTCGAGGAAGATGCCGGCCGTGTCGCGGGTCCCGTCCTCCTGGATCGCGTGTCCGCCGCACACCAGCTCCGCGCCGTGGTCGACGGCGTCGCGCAGGCACGAGAAGAACTTCTCGTTGCGCAGCACCGGGGTGAGCAGGACGCCCTCCTGCGAAGACGGGCCGGGCCTGATCCGCGAGGCTTTCTCCGCCAGCAGGGCGACCAGGTCGTCGGCGATGTCCGGGTGGGCCACGACCTGGTTGGGGATCATGCAGAGCTGGCCGGAGCCGTAGAAGCTCTCCGTGATGGCCTCGGCGGCCAGGTCCAGGTCGGCGTCCTTCCACACCAGCACGATGTCGTTGCCGGCCAGTTCGAGGATCGGCTTCTTGCCCGCCGCGATGCATCGCTCCTGGAAGCGCATCCCGTTCTCGCTGCTGCCGAAGTACATGATGTCGTCGACGAGCGGGCTCTCCAGCCAGGCGTCCAGCATCGGCGCCGGGTCGCCGCACACCACGCCGAGGGTGCCGGGGGGAGCGTCCAGCTCCGCCAGGACCGGGGCCACGACCTCCTGGAGCACGTACATCGCTCCCAGCGGGGCGCTGCGGGGCGCCCGTACGACGAGGGCGTTGCCCGCCATGATCGAGGTCACGCCGAGCAGCGCGCTGGAGAGCGGCGCGTTCTGCGGGGGGTTGAGGCAGACCACACCGTCGGGACGACGGCGAACGGAGATCTGCCGCTCCCCTTGCCGGAACTCCTGGAGCATCTGGCTCCGGTAGAAGCCCAGCGACTCGGGTCCGAAGACCTCCAGGGCCCCGGACACCTGCCAGCGGGCCAGTGCCAGCGGGTGCCCCTCCCGTACGAGAACCTCGGTGATCCGGTCGGCCTGCTCGACGAGCCGGCGGTACACCAGGGTGCCGAACTGCTCGATCCGGGTCTCCGGGGGGAACGCGGCCCAGACCGGAGCGGCCGCTGCCGCCGCTTCCAGGGCCAGGTCAGTGGTCCGGCGGTCGGCCCGCGCGACCCGGGCGACGATGGTGGCCGGCAGGTTGTCGGCGGGAATGCGTCCACTCTCCAGCTTCCGCTTCAGGGCGAGCGTGGAAAACGCGTCGTCGAGCAGGGCGTCCGAGTCGACCACGTACACCCAGGACCCGCTCGGGACGCTCTTTCCCTCGATGAGGGAAAGGTAGGTGGGGACTTCCGAACGAGACGCTCCGGAATCTTCTTCTCCTGACACTGAAGGCGTTGTGATATCGCTGCTCACGAAGCCCCTCCGCTATCCATTTCCCATCCGCTGACGGGAAAGTTCGCATTTCCAAGTGCTGCTACGACCATCACACGCCTCCCTGACAATCCCCGGAGACGGCACTGAGACGGCGCTGAGACGGGCGTTTCAGAGAAATGGAAGAGGGATGGCGGAGAGTGCTGGGGAGCACGCCACCGGGCACTCTGCCCCGTAACTCGGCACATCGGACGACGGGCATCAGGCAACGGGAGTGAGATGACGACGCACAGCGGAGAGGTATCCGACGAAGAAGTGCTCGAAGTCCTGGAAAGGCTCCGCAAGAACGGCGACAATCCCAGCGGCTTCCTCGCGCTCAACTCCGGTAACGCGTACTTCACCGATCCGGCGACGGACGGGGTCATCGCCTATCGCGAGGCGGGCTCGTACCTGCTCCAGTTCGGCGGTGTCCACGCCCCGCCGGACCAGCAGGAGACGCTGTTGCGGTCCTTCCTCCGCGAGGCGCGCCGGCGGCGCCGTAAGGTGGCCGTCGTACAGGTCCTCACCTCGGACGTCGACCTCTATGTCCGGTGCGGTTTCACCGTCAACCAGATCGGCTCGTCGTATTCGGTGCACCTGCCGGACTTCACCCTGCGCGGCACCCGCTTCATGAAGCTCCGCAACAAGATCTCACGGGCGCGGCGCAGCGGTCTGGAGGTGACGGAGGTCCCGTACGAGGAGTGCGCGGCGGAGGTCGCCGCCATCGACGGCGCCTGGCTGCGGAGCAAGGGGCGGCATGTCAAGGAGATCGAGTTCTTGGTCGGCGAACTGGGCGGGCCGGTGCAGCACGCGCGCCGGCTGATGCTGGGCCGGCTGGGAGGCAAGGCCATCGCCTACATCTCGTACTCGCCCGCGTACGGTTCGCGCTCCGGGTGGTTGCACGACCTCAGCCGCCGGCTCCCGGAGGCGCCCCCCGGCGTGATGGAGGCCATCAACCTCACCGCGCTGGAGACGTTCCGCAAGGAAGAGGCGGAGTGGCTGCACTTCGGCTTCACCCCGTTCACCGGGCTGTCCGCCGAGCACGATCCGGCCGGGGCCAGCGCGCTCACCCGCAAGGTCATCGGGCTGCTGGCCGACCACGGGGACAAGATCTATCCCGCGGCCAGCCAGCTCGCCTACAAGGAGAAGTGGGGCCCGCAGCTCGTGCATCCCGAGTACATGGCCTTCCATGGTCGGGCGAGGCTGGGGGCCATCTGGCAGATCCTGCGGGTCACGAAATCGGTGTGACCCTTCCGCCTCTCAGCACTGTTTCGTCAGGTGGGGAGCCTGACGCAGGATGTCCTGGAACGTGTCGCGCAGCCCGTTCCCGGGCTGCAGTCCCAGGTGCTGCGACAGGTATTCGCGGGTGCGGTGATAGGTGTTGAGCGCGTCGGCCTGGCGGCCCGCAAGGTAGAGCGCGGTGATGAGTTGTTCGCAGAAGCGCTCGTGCAGCGGGTACCTGGCGTGCAACTGGTCCAGCCCGGGGATGACGGCCCGGGGGTGCTCCAGTCGGAGACGCAGGTCGAAAAGCCTTTCGTACGCCCCCAACCTGACCTCTTCCAGCTGGGTATAGGCCACCTGGCAGATCATTCCGTTCCCGGCGTCGATCAATGCCGGGCCGCGCCACAGGGAAACCGCCTCGTTCAGCAGATCGACGGCTTCCTGGGGACTGCCGGCGCTGATCGCGTCGGCGCGGGAAACCAGCTGGAGCAGCCGGGAGGCGTCGATGTTCTCCTCGGGCAGATCCAGGATGTATCCGGTCGGTGAAGTCTGGATGACATTCCGCAGTGTGACCTTTCCCCCGTGCGCGACCAATACCCGCCGTAGCCGGGCAACATGGCCGTGCAGTGAATTTTTGGCGCCGCTCGGAGGCTCTTCGCCCCACAATTCGTCGATGAGCTCATCCCGTGAAACGGAGCGCCCCACCGACAGGGAGAGAGCCGCCAGGATCGAGCGTAACTTCTCCCCGGGTACCCTGATCCGAACCCCGTCGTCGATGACTTCCATCGGTCCGAGAAGGTTAATCTTCAATTTTCCCCCGTTGCCTTCCTGATACGACCGCAGAGTGGGCACACGGAACGCCTCCCCGCCGGGGTCGGCACCTCGGTCAGGGTGCCGTCTCGCCCGCTGGGATAGGACACGCCGGAAAACCACTGGCGGCCCGGATTCACGGTCGGTTCGCCATGTTACCCAACGGGCGTCTTTCCAGTCCTGGGCAAGGCGCCGGAAAGAGAAAAACTCGATCCTCTGGCTGCGCATTTGGCTCATTCTCGACCCTCGCCGGTGTGGGCTATCCAGGGCTTCGGCGTAGTCGTGTGATGCCTGGTTTGTGATCATCCGAGGCCGAGCAGTGCGAGGGGACAACGGGGATCGCGGGCGTTGTGCCGGAGACTGGCCGCGATGTTCTTCGCTCCGGCTGTCCGGAGGGCTCCGATGGCAAGGTTGCGCCAGGTGGCCATCGCGCGGGGCACGTTGCCGGTCCGTACTTGCGAGGCGTCCTCGGCGAAGGTGGTGTCGCGGACATGGTGTAGGGCCTCGATCTTCCAGTGAGCCTGATCCAACTTCGAATCCGCAGGTCATCGGGGCTGGTGTGAGTCAGCGATCTCGTACTCGTACTGGTCGCGGGCGGTAGCCTGCGCCCAAGATCGTCTGTCAGCGTGCGACTTCGGTGTTCAATGCCGGAAAGTTATGATTCATTCTGGTTTGTCAAGCAGCTCTGCAGTCGGTGTGTTCGTGGCGGCGAGCGGCCTCGCGGGGGCGGTCGGCAC
>NZ_JBFAKH010000068.1:0-43296 GCF_040655635.1 Streptomyces sp. NPDC050388 | reverse complement strand
ACCTCCACCCTGCTCGCCCGCACCTACCACCTGATCCGGTTCGAGAAGCTGAACATCAAGAACATGACCGCCTCCGCTAGGGGCACGGTCGAACACCCCGGTACCCGGGTGCGGCAGAAGGCCGGGCTGAACCGGGCGGTCCTCGCCCAGGGCTGGGGCCTGCTCCGTCGCCGTACCGGGGAGAAGGCCCCGGGCCGGGTGGAGGACGTGCCCGCCCCCTACACCTCGCTGCGGTGCAGTGCCTGCGGCTGGATCGAGAAGGACTCGCGCAAGAGCCAAGCCGAGTTCGTCTGCATCTCCTGCGGGTTCACCTGCAATGCGGATGAGAACGCGGCAGTCAACGTCGCGGCAGGACAGGGCGGGCTTCCCCGCCCCCGGCGGGTAGCCGGTGCCGGAGGGGTGACAGCGGCCGTCGGCCGTTCGAGCGCCCGTGAACCTCGACCCACCCGGGTCGGAATCCCCCTCTTTCAAGAGGGGGAGGATGTCAAGATCAGTACGCGCATGTACGAAGCCTAAGCAGCACGGTATGTCGCCGACGTATTCGAGGACGTGTGCGCACCGGACGCGCGGTTCAGCCTGCCGGTGCCGGTACGGGCTCGGGGCGGGGCCGGTCCGACGGCACCCGGTCCGTGGTGCGCCACCTGCGGCACGGCGACGGCGCGCCAGAGCCCACACCACCAGCGCGGCCAACGGCAGCGTGACCAGCGTGATGAGCACCACGCCGTTGAACGTGTCGAAGCAGCCGTGCCACCGTCCGGCCATGCACATCGGGGCGGACATCATGAGCGGCCGCCGCACGGCGAACACGGCGCTCGCCAGGCCGAGGACCGCCAGGCCGAGGAGCACGGTCCTGCGTGTGCGGCGGGGCGGTGCCGACAGGGATGCGTTGTGGTTCATGCCCCCATGGGAGACGGAGGGCCGTTGCGGTGGCGTATGCGATTTTCGATACGCCCGCGATACCGGGACGGCCTTAGGTGCGTTCCGTCTCGCGCTCCGACAGGGCGCGGGCGCGGTCCGCCAGTTTGCGGAGCATCTCCAGGACGCGGTCGCGGGACTCGTCCGCCGCGTCGATGGCCTCCACGCACTGCCAGTACGCGGACTCGTCGTCCGCGGAGCAGGCGAGGCCGACCAGTGCGATACCGACCTCGCCGAGCA
Organism: Streptomyces sp. NPDC050388; assembly: GCF_040655635.1. NCBI lineage: Bacteria > Bacillati > Actinomycetota > Actinomycetes > Kitasatosporales > Streptomycetaceae > Streptomyces > Streptomyces sp. NPDC050388. The sequence goes on along the minus strand of NZ_JBFAKH010000068.1, from coordinate 42,141 downwards.
GTCCGCCGAGGTGTGTCAGGGTCTGCCGGGCGTCGCCCAGTTCGGTGAGCCGGGCCGCGCGCAGGTCGGCGGGAGCGAGGGGCGGGGTGTCCAGGACACCGCAGCCACGGCCCGCCCGTTCGGTCAGTCCGAGTGCCTCGTCCCGCAGTTCGGGTGGGCCGGCGACCGCGAGGCGACTGCCTATCGCCTGGGCGAGGGCCTGGGCCTGCCACACCTCTGCCGAGAGTTCCGGCACATCGCCGGCAGCGGTCAGGGCCCGTCTGCTCTCCGCTATCAGCCGCACAGCGTCCATGTGCGCTGCCCCTGTCTGTCCGACGCGCTGCCCACGCGTCCACCCAACTTCCCCATTAATTACCCAGAGTGAAGCTTTTTCAGTCAGAAAGCCATGGAGGAGGCGAAAATACGGGAACAACGATTCAAAAACGGTCGACATATCGACCACGGAGCGTGACGGTGAAGAGTTCGTCTCCGCGCGAGGGCGGTTCAGGCCGGGAAGCGGCGCTCGTTGCGGTCGATCTTGGCGTCCAGTGCGGTCAGCGGGTCGACGCCGAGCACCTCGCACAGTTGGAGGAGGTACGCGAGCACGTCGGCCACCTCGTCGGTGACGCGGTGTGCGGTGTCCGGGTCGTCCATGACCCGGGCCGACTCCTCGGGTGTCAACCACTGGAAGATCTCGACCAGTTCGGACGCCTCCACGCTGAGCGCCGTGACGAGGTTCTTCGGCGTGTGGTACGGCTGCCAGTTCCGCGCGGCGGCGAACTCGGCGAGCCTGCGCTGGAGTCCGGCTACGTCAAGCGGGGCGCGGGGGGCGCGCGGGCCGGTGGGGTGGTCCGGGTCGGTCGGGCCGGTCGGGTCAGTCACGGTCCAGGTGTACCACCGTCACTCCGCCCACTCCCGCGGCCCAGGACGCGTCGCTCACCGCGCCGACCAGCCGGATGTGTCCGCGCTCGCACATCCGCGCCGCCAGTCGCAGCAGTTCCGCGCGCTGGAGCGGGTCCAGCCCCCGGTCGAGCCCGTCGGCGAGCACGGTGAGCGTCTGCAGTGCGGCGGGCACCTCGCCGGGCGCGTCGACCTCCAGCACACCGGGCCCGGTGAGCAGCACCAGCGCGAGGGCGACGTACCGCAGCTCTCCGTCCCCCAGCCGGACGAGGTCGGTGCGGACGCCGTCGCCCCGGTCGAGCAGGGCGCGGACCAGGCCCGCGCCGTACGGTTCGGCGCGCAGCCCGGCGACCGGGCCGGCGCACGCCGCGCGCACGGCGGACACCAGGAGCCCGTACCGGATCGCGCACTCGGCCTGGGTGCGCCACAGCACGTCGGCGAGGTTGCCGCAGCCGCCGAGCAGCCGCCCGCTGCCGAGCGGCACCGGGTCGCGCATGCGGTCGGGGCGGGGGTCGCAGGCGAAGACGGAGCGCAGGGCGACCACCATCTGTTCGGCGGCGGCCAGCACCCTGCGCTGTCCGGGCGTCTTGCCCGCGACGCGCAGGGGAAGCAGCGCGGTGCCGAGCCGGTCGTCGGGCAGCGGGGCCCGGGTGACCGGTGTCGACCCGGCCGTGTGCCACGCGGCCTGCACGGTGCGTCGGCCGGGGTCGCGCAGCGCGGTCTCCAACAGGACCGCCCCGTCCGCCGTCAGCCGCTCCCCCACGATCCGCAGCTCCGGTTCGGCCTGCACGGCGACCTCCAGCCGGACCGGGCCCTCGGGGCCGTCGGCGGTGCAGCCGATCCGGAAGCCCCGGCGGCGCTGCGCGTCGGCACGGGCCCGCTCCGGCACGCACGCGTCCGGCTCGGGGAACGCCTCCCACAGCTCGGCCCCGCCGCCGAGCCGGGCGAGCGCCTCGTAGGCCCGCAGCGCGCTGGTCTTGCCGCTGCCGCTGGCGCCGGCGAGCAGGGTGAACGGGCCGAGCGGGAGCCCGACGTTGCGGTGCCCGGCGAACGCGGACAGCAGCAGCTCGGTGACGCACGGCCGGTCGGGGTGCCTCTGGGTGGCGTCCTTGCCGGAGGGCGCGGTGAACGCCGCGGACGGGGAAGCCGGGGAGGGAACCGACGCGGGCCCGGGTGAGGGGACGGAGGACGGCGACGGGAGCAGCGGGGTCATGTGCGGAAGGTAAGGGTTCCGGTACGGGGCGAACCGTTCCGCTTGCGCGGTCTTCCCCCGATCGGACGACACCCCGGCCGGCTCCCGGCAGTTCACCCCTGCCGGGAGCCCTGCCCGTTCCCGGGAATCCCCATGCCCTCCATCAGTCCGGTCACCTCGGTGCCGGCCGGGGTCAGCAGGAACACGTTGCGGTCGACGCGGTGCATTCCGCTCGCCAGGCCGAAGACGACGCCCGTGCTGAAGTCCAGCACCCGCTTGGCGACCTCGCCCTCCGCGCTGGTCAGGTCGAGCAGGACCGGTATCCCGGCCATCAGGGTCTCCGCGACGTCGCGGGCGTCCGCGAACACGTTCACCCGCAGGACGACGAGGCGGCGGCGCGTCTCGGTCTCGGCCTCCGGCATGGACCGGTGGCCCGCGGAGGACGGCCAGGCGTCCCGGCCCCGCAGCGGAACGACCTGGGCCAGCCCCTCCCACTGTTCGTCGGTGACGTCGTGGCTGTTCACCGGCATGCTCCGTCCCGGCTCGCGCTGATGGTCTGCATCGGGCAATTCTTACGCATGGTCACCCGTTCGGCCCAATGCGACACACTCTGCCACCTCGGGGCGCCCGAGGTGCGGCCTTCTGTCTCGGACCGGATCCGCCGGCTTCTACACTGCTGTAGATACTTACTGTCGACACCGTCCGGGGCCCGGCAGACCGCACGGCGTGCAGCCGCGCCCCACACCCGAACACTTGGAGCGCGCATGGCCCTGTGGGACCGCATCAAGGAGTCCGCGTCGCAGATGCAGACCCAGCTCGACGCGAAGAAGAACGACGTCAACACCCAGGACTAAAGTCCCGGGCTTGCACAACGGGCACCACTGGCGGTTATGCCGCGTTTGCGTCCAGCCCCGTCCCGCTGGCGCGGAGGCAGGGCAGGGGCCGTTGACGGAGCCCCGCATCGCCACAACTCCCGCGCCCGGGCGCGGATGTTACGGGAGCCGTTCCGGTCCGCGTGATCAACGAATCCGCAGGACCGGCACGCGAACCGGGCCTGACTCGCCCGGTTCGCCTGGTCGATGTGCCCGCACTCGGCGCAAGTACGGGAGGTGTACGCCGGATCGACGTACACCACCGGCACCCCCGCCCGGCGGGCCTTGTACGCGATGAACTGCCCCAGCTGGCGGAACGCCCAGGAGTGCAGGGTGGCCCGTTGGGGCTTGCGAAGCCGTACCCTCTCGCGGATGCCCGTCAGGTCTTCCAGGGCGATCCCGCGCGAGGTGCGTTCTGCCTCGGCCACCACATGTTTCGCGATCTTGTGGTTGATGTCCCGGGCCCGCCGCGCCTCCTTGCGCCGCCGCTTCCTCAGCCGGCGTCTGGCGGACGGGGTGTTCTTCCCTGCAGCTTGCTGCGCAGGCCGCGCTCACGGGCCCGGATCCGGTTGAGTTCCCGTCCGGCCATGATCTCGCCGTCCGAGGTGGTGGCGATGTTCACGATGCCCAGGTCGATGCCGAGGAAGTCCACCGGCTCCGTGTTCAGCGGCGCCTCGGGCACCTCGCAGGTAGCGTTCAAAAACCACCTGCCGTCCCGGCAGATGAGATCGGACTCGCCCCTGCGGTACAGCGCAAGCGCAGCCAGTTGTTCGGATGACGCGGTGAAAGCCACCTCCTTCATTCGCCCGCCGGTGGTCCACACCGACACCGTCCGCCCGGCGAGCTGCCACGAGAGCATCCTGTCGTCGAAGGGCTGGGCACCGAGGGGACGGAAGACTACGGGCTTCTGGGTGGCCCGGCGGTGGCGGGCCGAGCCGGGACGGCCCAGGCAACCTGCCCTCAGGTTCGCCCGCAGGGTGGCGTAGGCGTCGCAGGTCTTCTTGATCGTGTGCTGGGCCGCCTGGGCGCCCAGGCCCCACCGCGACCTGACCTGCCCGTAGGTGAGTCTGCGCAGGGCGAAGTTCTTGCACTCCCCGCTGTCGAAAGCGACCTCGCTGACCCAGGTGGCAGCCTCGTTGCAGGCGCGCAGGGTCGCCTCCGGAGCCGCCGCCTGCACGGGCGTCGGCAGCAGCCTGACCTGCACCACCAGCTTCACGGTCACCGACCGTAGACACCCGCACGACACCGCACCACGCGTTCCCCACCGGCCACCCCATCGGGTGAAACCCGGCACTATGGGGTCCGCCTCGTCCCACCCCGTGAGCGGGAGCCAGCCACTCCGCAACCGGACAGACACAGCGGCACCGCGGCGCTCCGCGCTGCGGGACACAAGGGTGCGATTCCTCCCGGGGCCGAAGCTCCGGGGTTCCTCGCAAGAACAAGCTGAACCGCAGGTTCGACCTGTGAGCCGCAGGCCGGACCGCACCCGGAGGGGTGCGGTCCGGCCCGTCGCGGGAACACGGCTCCCGTCGGAATCGTTGGACCGCCGACAGACCCGACCCGCAGGAATACGAGGAGCCACGTACGTGTCCGGCAGATCGACGGACCCCCCGGGACACAGTCCCGGACCGCCCCGTCACGTAATCGTTGAGATCGGCACCCGGCGGGGTGGTGCTGGATGAGTGCCGTGGAGGCCCTGTGGGGCCTGTTCGCCGTGTTCGTGCTGACCGCCGGCACCGGCTACTTCGTCGCCCAGGAGTTCGCCTACGTCTCCGTGGACCGGCTCGCGCTCGCCCGCGAGGCCGAGGCCGGGGACCGCAGGGCCGCCCGCGCGCTGAAGGTTCTGGAGCGGCTGTCCTTCATGCTGTCGGGCGCCCAGCTCGGCATCACCGTCACCGGTCTGGTCGTCGGCTTCATCGCCGAGCCGTCGGTGTCCGCGCTGCTCAGGCCGGCGCTGTCCGGCCTCGGACTGCCGGACTCGGCCGTGAGCGGCATCGCCGTCGTGCTCGCCTTCGTGCTGGCCACGATCGTCCAGATGGTGCTCGGCGAGCTGGCTCCGAAGAACCTCGCCATCGCCGTGCCGGAGCGGCTGGCGAAGGCGCTGGCCGGCTCGACCCTGGCGTATCTGAAGGTCGTCGGACCGGTGGTGCGGATCTTCGACAACGCGGCCTCCCGGCTGCTGCGCCGCATCGGCATCGAGCCGGTCGAGGAGCTGCACCACGGCGCCACGCTGGAGGAGCTCGGCCATCTGATCGGCGAGTCCCACGAGAGCGGGGCGCTGCCCCAGGACACCGCCACCCTGCTGGACCACGCGCTGGAGTTCTCCGAGCGCACCCTGCACGCGGTGATGGTGCCGCGCGCGGACGCCGTCTTCGTGCGCGGGGAGGCGAACGCCGACGAGGCGGTCGCCCTGATCGCCGCGCACGGCCACTCCAACTACCCCGTGCTCGGCGATCACCCCGACGACATCGCGGGGGTGCTGGGCGTGCGCGAGCTGATGGCGGTGCCCGCCGGGCGGCTCGCGGGCGCCACGGCCGGGGCGATGGCCAGGCGGCCCCTGCTGCTGCCGGACACGCTCCCGCTGCCGGACGCGGTCGCGCGGATGCGCGAGCAGGACGACGAGTTCGCGGTCGTCCTCGACGAGCACGGCGGGGTGGCCGGCATCGTCACCTACGAGGACATCGCCGAGGAGCTGGTCGGTGACATCGCCGACGAGTCCGACAAGGTCACCGAGCTCGCGGTGGCCGACGGCGAGGGGTGGCTCGTGGACGCGGGCCGCCGGCTGGACGAGGTGGCCGAGGCGACCGGCGTCCGGCTGCCCGAGGAGGACGACTACGAGACGGTGGCCGGGCTGGTCGTGGACCGCCTGGGCCGTTTCCCCATCGTGGGTGACCGGGTCTCCGTCGAGCTGCCCGGGGGCGGCCACGCGGTGATCGACGTGCGCACCCTGGACCGGCATGTCGCCGAGCGGGTGCGGATCACGCCCCTGGCCCGGGAAGAGCACACGACGGAGGAGCCCGCATGAGTTTCCCGATGGCCCTCTTCGTGACCGTGCTGCTGCTGATCGGCAGCGGGTTCTTCGTGGCGGCCGAGTTCGCACTGGTCGCCGCCAGGCGGCACCGGATGGAGAAGGCGGCGGCCGAGGGGCGGCGCGGCGCCGGTGCCGCGCTGGCCGGAATGCGCGAGCTGTCGCTCATGCTGGCCGGTGCCCAGCTGGGCATCACGGTGTGCACGCTGGGTCTGGGCTCGGTCTCCAAGCCCGCGATCTCGCGCCAGCTGGACCCGCTGCTGCACTCCCTGGGGCTGCCCAGCGCGGTCAGCTACGGTGTGGCGTTCGCCGTCGCGATGACCGTGGTGGTGTTCCTGCACATGGTGGTCGGCGAGATGGCGCCCAAGTCATGGGCGATCGCCCACCCGGAGCGTTCCGCGATGCTGCTCGCCCCCTCGTTCCGTGCGGTGGTGAAGGCCGTCCGGCCGCTGATCCACGTGCTGAACGTGGTGAGCAACGCCCTGGTACGGCTGTGCCGGGTGAGCCCGCGCGACGAGCTGGCCTCGGTCCACGACCGGGAACAGCTCACCCACCTGGTGGTGGAGTCGGAGCGGCTCGGCCTGATCAGCAAGACGGACTCGCAACTGCTCACCCGCTCGCTGACCGAGCCCGACACCCCGGTCGCCGCCCTGCGGATTCCGGCCGAGGAGATCACCTCCGTCGAGGGTGACGCGGGTGTGGACGAGGTGCTGCGGGTGGCCACCGCGCACGACCGCACCCGGCTGCTCGTCCGCGGGGGCGGCACCGTCCTCGGCGCGGTCCACGCGCGCGACGCCCTGGTCGCCCGTGCCCGCGGTCGCGCCACCAGCGCCCGTGAGCTGGCCCGCCCGGTGCCCGAGCTGACGGACACCACGACGGTCGCCGACGCGATCGACGTGCTGCGCCGGCGCCGGGGCACGCTGGCGGTCGTCCGCGACGACGCGGGCCGGCTCACCGGTCTGGTCACCCTGGACGACCTGCTGGCCCGGCTGATGCAGCCGACCGGGGGCTGACCGCACGCCGCCGGGTGTGAGCACGACGGAGCGCCGGCCGGTCCGCGACATGCGGACCGGCCGGCGCTCTCGTGTTCGGTTCCCGTGATCAGCGGACCGTGCCACCCACAGGCACGGCTGCGCCTAGGCCGCGGCGTCGATCACCACCGGGGCGCTCTCCTCGATACGGGCCGACGCCAGCGGGACGGGGGTGAACATGGCGGGTTCCTCGTCCGGGAACAGTGCGGTGGGTCCGTACACCCAGTCGGTGAAGGCCCACTCGGTCGGGTCGATCTCACGCATGACCGCGTTGCGCTGCAGCCGCGGCGTGCCGTCGAGGTGCCACAGCTCGCCCCAGGAGCGGGCGGTCGTCAGCACCCGGCGGCAGTGCTCGACGCGGACCGCCTGGTACGCGGCCAGCGCGGCGTCCCAGTCGACGGCCGACCCGGCGTCACCCTCGGCGCGCAGCCGGGCGACGTGCCGGGCGAGGACCCAGCCGTCCTCGATCGCCATGATCGCGCCCTGTGCCATGTACTGCAGCGGCGGGTGGGCGGCGTCGCCGAGCAGGGCGATGCGGCCGTGCACCCAGGTGTCGATCGGGTCGCGGTCCATCATCTGCCACCAGCGGTCCCGCCACATCAGCGGGATGCCCTTGCCCACGGTCTCGCAGGTGCCCTCGAAGGCCGCGTCGAGCTCGTCGGGGGTGCCCCAGTCCTCCTGCCCGGCGAGGGCCTTGGGCGACTGGAACACGGCGACCTGGTTGAACATCTCGCCGCCGCGCAGCGCGTACTGGACGAAGTGGCAGCGGGGGCCGATGTAGACGGTGACGTCCTTCTCGGCGATGCCGTTGTCCCGGACCTGCTCGATCGGGACGGCCGCCCGGTAGGCCACGTAGTCGGAGCTGACCACGTCGTCGCCGACCAGCTTCTGCCGGGCCACGGAACGCAGTCCGTCGGCGGCGATGACGAGCGGCGCCTCCTCGGTGTGGCCGTCGGCCAGGGTGATGCGGGCACCGGCGGTGTTCTCGAGGTTCTCGTAGTCGACGACCGTCTGGTCGGTGACCAGGTCCACGCCGGCCCGCCGGCAGGCCCGCAGGAAGATCGCGTGCAGATCGCTGCGGTGGATGACCATGTACGGGAAGCCGTAGCGGCGCTCGAGCTCGCCCAGGTCGAGGCGGACCAGCTCGCTGGAGTCGAGCGCGTCGCGCATGACCATGTCCTCGGGGACCACGCCGAGTTCCTTGGCCTCGTCGAGCAGACCGTACTCGTCGAGGATGCGGGTGCAGTTCGGCGCGATCTGGAGGCCGGCGCCGACCTCGCCGAACTCCTTGGCCCGTTCGAGAACGCGGACGCGCAGCCCCTCCCGGGCGAGGGCGAAGGCGGTGCTGAGGCCACCGATGCCACCGCCGACGATGATGGCGTCGGGTCGGCCTTCGGTGGGAGGGGTTGCAGTGGTCATCGTTTTTCCTGTCTGAGCAGGGGACCCTGCTCTGCCTGGCCGCGCCGGGATCCGGCGCCGTCGGTCAGAGCCAGGGACCCAAGGTGGGTGCCGGGCCGCCGTCGGGGGCGGTGAGGGCGTGCCTGCGCCCGGTGAGGTAGGCCGTGATCTCGGCGAGCGGGCCGGTGAGCACGGTCGGCTCGCCGTCGCCGGGGAGTTCCCGGACCTCTCCGGTGTCGGTCTCCGTCAGGCGCAGCGCCGGGCCGGGGGCCTTGGCGCGCTTGGCGATGACGTCGGCGCAGAGCGCGGCGAGGAAGTCGGCCGGCAGGTCGGCGAAGGTGATGCCGGTGTCCAGGTCGACGGCGTGGACGCACACCTCGCGGGAGCGCATCCAGGGCAGTTCGGTGGCGGGCACCGTGCGGCCCTGTGCCGTCACCACCTGGGACTGCCACTGGTCGTCACCGAGCTTCGCCGTCGACGCGGCGAGTTCGGCGGCGGACCGGCGCAGCCATCCGGTGAGTTCGGCGGCGGGCATCCCGACGCCGCGCTCGATGCCGGCGGCCCGTTCCTCGGGGGACGCGTACATCGGGGTCTCTTCGCCGGTGGCGGCCCAGTGCACGAGGTTGCCGAGGGCGTCCGCGTTGGCGGCGACGTGGGCGACCAGCTGCCTGCGCCGCCAGCCGGGCAGGCCGCTGGGCGCGTCGTAGGCCTCGTCGTCGAAGCCGGCAGTGGCCTCGAGCACCAGGTTCGTGCCGAGCTCCGCCCAGCGGCGGGCGTCGTCGAACGTGCGGGGCATCAGGCCTGCTTCTCCGCGACGACCTTGTTCTCCAGCCGGCCGATGCCCTGGACCTCGGTGACCACGGTCTCGCCGCCGAGCAGGTAGCGGGCGGGCTTGCGGGCGTGGCCGACGCCGCCGGGGGTGCCGGTGGCGATGATGTCGCCGGGGTTGAGGCGGATGATCGTGGAGACGTACTCGACCAGGGCGACCGGGTCGAAGAGCAGGTCACCGGTGTTGTCGGACTGCATGACCTCGCCGTCCACGGTGAGCTTGACGTCGAGCGCGGGGCGGACGCCGCCGGGCAGCTCGTCGGGGGTCACCAGGTACGGGCCGACGGGGGTGGTGGAGTCCCAGGTCTTGCCCTGGAGCCACTCACGGGTGCGGAACTGCCAGTCGCGCGTGGTGATGTCGTTCAGCACGGTGAAGCCGGCGATGGCCTGCTCGGCCTGCTCGCCCTTGGCGCGGCGGACCTGCTTGCCGACGACGACGGCGAGCTCGACCTCCCAGTCGAACTGGTCGGTCTCCTCGGGGCGGACGATGTCGTCGCCCGCTCCGATCAGGGAGTCGGCGAACTTCGCGAACAGGGTGGGGTGTTCGGGCAGGTCCCGGCCCATCTCCTGGATGTGGTTGCGGTAGTTGAGGCCGACGCACACGACCTTGGAGGGCTGCGGGACCACGGGGGCGAGGTCGGCGCCCTCGGCGGGGTAGGTCGTCGCGCCGGCGGCGGGGGCGGCGGCGCGCTCGGCCCAGTCGTCCTGCGCGAGCAGGGTGCCCACGTCGGGGAACCCGAGGTCGACCAGGACGTCACCGTCGAGCCGGACGGCCTTGGTGGTGCCGTCGGTACGGAGGGTGGCGAGCTTCATGAGCGGGTGGTTCCTTCCACGTGGGTGCGGTCGAGCCGGAGGGCTTCGAAGATCGGGGAGTCGCTGAACCGGAACAGGTCCAGGGCGCCCGAGTCGGAGTCGGTGGCACCGGCCTCGGAGCGTACGGAGAGCGGCTGCCAGGACGGGACGACGAACAGGTCGCCGCGCGTCACGGACCAGGACACGTCGCCGACGGTGACGGTGCCGGAGCCGTCGAAGACCTGGTAGACGGACGATCCGGTCTCGCGCACCGGGGCGGTCTCGGCGCCGCGGGCCACGCGGTGCACCTCGGCGCGGATGGTGGGCAGCACGTCGGTGCCGTTGGACGGGTCGGTGAACCGGACGGCGGCGTGGCCGGGCTCGACCGTGCCGTCGAACCCTTCCTTCTCCAGGGCGAGCTGGTCGGTGAGCGCCCGGTCGGTGTGCTCCCAGCGGTACGCCAGCAGGGGCGTGCCGGGGGCGGCCGAGCCGGCGGCGACCGGGCGCAGTCCCGGGTGGCCCCACAGGCGCTCGGAGCGGGAGCGGTCCGGGGTGATCCGCTCGGCGTCGCTGATCTCGTCGCGGCCGAACTCGAAGAACTGGGACTCGCTGGTGTACTGGAACGGGATGTCCAGGCCGTCGATCCAGGCCATCGGCTCGGTGGTGGCGTTGTGGTGGGCGTGCATGTTCCACCCGGCCTGCGGGAGGAAGTCGCCGCGCCGCATGGCCACCGGGTCGCGGCCGACGACCGTCCACACGCCCTCGCCCTCGACGACGAAGCGGAAGGCGTGCTGGGTGTGACGGTGCTCGGGGGCGTCCTCGCCGGGCATCAGGTACTGGATGGCCGCCCACAGGGTGGGGGTGGCGAAGGGGCGGCCGCCGAGGGCGGGGTTGGCCAGCGCGATGGCGCGCCGCTCGCCGCCCCGGCCGACCGGGACGATCTCACCGGCCTGGGCGGCCAGTTCCCGCAGCTTCTCCCAGCGCCACAGGTGCGGTACGGCGCGGGAGCGCGGGTGAGCCGGCATGAGGTCGCCGATCTCGGTCCACAGCGGGACGAGCAGTTCGCTTTCGAAGCCCCGGTACAGCTCCTCGAGCGCCGGGGTGGCGTCGGGCTGGTCCGCGGCGCTGACAGCGGTCAGGCGGACGGGGGAGCCCGTGGCAGGGGGGGTGCTGAAGGAGGTGGTCACATCCCCCACCCTGCTCCACGTCCACGGAACGGACATGTAAATTCTGGAGAGCAGAACACTGACGACATTCGGAACGGGCCGCACCGGGAGGTTCGCCGTGGACAAGCCGCTCAAGACGCCACCGCCGTACGCCATCGCCAGCGTCGACCACGCGCTGCGGGCCGCGACGATGCTCCAGCTGGAGGGCTCGCTGACCGTCACGCAGGTCGCCGAGCGGCTCGGGGTGGCCCGGTCGACCGCGCACCGGCTGCTGGCCATGCTGGTCTACCGGGACTTCGCGGTCCGGGACGAGAACCGGGCCTACCGCGCGGGTCCGGTGCTGGAGCTGGCGACGCACTCGCGTTCCCTGGTGTCCCGGCTGCGGACGGCGGCCCTGCCCCACCTGCACCGGGTGGTGGACCGGCTGAACGAGACCACGAACCTCACCATCCGCACGGGGGACACGGCCCGGTTCATCGCCAGCGTGGAGTGCGACCGGGCGCTGCGGGTCGGGTCCCGGGAGGGGATGGTCTTCCCGGCCCACCGGACGACGGGCGGCCTGCTGCTGCTCGCGGAACTGAGTGAGGAGGAGCTGGCGGAGGTGTACGCGAGCGAGCACTACCGCGACCGGCCCCAGGAGCGTCCGGACCTCGACTCCCTGTCCGCGGAGCTGAAGGACATCGCCCGCGGGGGCTTCGCCGTGAACCGGAACCGCTCCGAGCGGGGCCTGGTGGCCGTCGGGGTCCCGGTCCGTGACGCCGGGGGAACGGTCCAGGCAGGCCTGTCGATCTCCATGCCGGGCACCCGCTACGACCCCCTCAACCTGCAGTTCCTGGTCGGCACCCTGCAAGCGGCGGCCCGAGCCCTGAGCACGGACCTGGCCGGGACGGCCTGAGAGCCCGGCTGCTCCTCCCCCGCCCCGCGGTCAGTCGCGCCGCGCTTCCGGTACGTCCGGGGCGCCGGTGCCCAGCAGGCCGGTCCAGCTCTCGGCCAGGACGTCGACCACGGACGCGCGGTCGGCGCCCCAGTGGCCGGGGGTCCAGGTGCGGGCCACGTGGTCGAGCTGGGCCATCGCGAGCACGCCGCGCAGGTGGCGGCTCTCGGGAGGGAAGCGGTCGGCCTGGTCGAGGCCCTCCTCGATGTCGCTGACGGCCTCCTCCAGCCACGCGTTCACCAGGCCGCGCAGTTCCGGGTCGACCGCCGCCGCCTCGAAGGCGGCCACCGTGTAGGGCCGGATCGATTCCCAGCGGCCGGAGATGCCGTACAGCCACTCGGTGATCGCCTCGCGGCTGCCGTCGTGGACGACCTCGACCAGGCGCCGGGCGGTCGAGCCGTGGACGGGTGAGTCGATGCGTTCGAGCTTCTCGTTCAGCTCGCCGATGAGTGCCCGCATCAGGTCGCTGCGGGACGGGAAGTACGCGTAGAACGTCACCCGGGTGGTGCCCGCCGCGGCGGCGATGTCGTCCACGGTGGTGGCGGCGTAGCCCTTGGTGCGGAACAGCTCCAGTGCCGAATCCAGCAGGAGCTTGCGGGTCATCTGCTTCTGCGCCTCGCGCAGCCCGGCCATCTCAGCACTCCCGCTTCCTGGCGTCGGACGGCTTGGTGGACGGTTCGGCCGTGGGGGCGATCATGACGCTCATCCTATCGCCGGTCTCCCGTTCGACGACGCCCCCTTACCCCATGACCGCTTCTCATGCACACCATACATTTCCTTGACGTGGCGTAAAGCTAATGCCATTCTCGCCGTCACCGCGCTTCGTTCGCCACCTTCCGGAAGCCCGGTCTGCGTCCCTCCCCCCACTCCACGCCACGTCACCACGTGGTCCGACGGGTCGCGCCCACCCCGTCCCACCCACCGGAACCGGCCACAAGGGGCCGGGCCGTCCCACCATCCCAGTCAGGGAGACTGCAGTGACGCTCAACAACGGGACGACGACGTCCCCCGGCCCTTCCGCGGGGGCCGCCCGGAGGCCGGGCTACGCGGGCACGCTTGCTGCCGCGAGCGCCGCGGTGTTCGTGGCCCAGTTGGCCAACGCCCTGCCGGCCTCGCTCAACGGACTCTTCCAGCAGGACCTCGGCACGCACGGGTCCCAGCTGACCTGGATCACGGCGTCCTTCATGATCGCCGTGGTCGTCTTCGAGTTCACCTTCGGTGTCCTCGGCGACCTGTTCGGACGCCGCAGGCTCATCGCCTCGGGTGCGGCGCTCGTCGTCGCCGGAAGCATCGTCTCGGCCGTCTCACCCACCGTGCAGTGGCTGTGGGTCGGCGCCGCGCTGAACGGTCTCGGCGCCGGTGCCATGTTCCCCGGATCGCTCACCATGATCGCGGACGTCGCCCGCAGCGCCCTGGAGCGGGCCCGCGCCATCGCGCTGTGGAGCGGCTTCCTGTCGGCCGGTGCGGCGCTCTCCCCCCTGATCGGCGGGGCGTTCGCCAAGGTCGGGTCGTGGCGGGGCTCGTTCCTGGTCCTCGTCGCGCTGGCCTTCGTCAGCATGGTGCTCTCGCTGGCCCTGGCCACCGAGTCGAAGGCCGCTGAGGGACGCCGGCTCGACGTCCCGGGCCAGATCACCTTCGCGATCGGTCTCATCCTGGTGCTGTACGCGGCCGTGGAGGGACCCGAGAAGGGCTGGGGCGAGCCGGACATCGTGGGCGCGTTCGCCGTCGGCGCGGGCTTCCTGATCGCCTTCCTGCTGATCGAGCGCCGTGCCGAGTCCCCGATCCTCAACCTCTCCCTGTTCAAGGACCGCGCCTTCGCGGTGGGGTCGGTCGTGGCGGTCATCGGCATGATCGCCTTCCTCGGCGCGTGCTTCGCGACGAGCATGTGGCTCGGCCCCGTGCAGCACCAGGACCCGCTGCGCGTCGCCCTCCCCTTCCTGCTGCTCCAGGGACCGGCGTTCGTCCTGATCCCGGTCGTCTCCCGGCTGCTCCACCGGGTCTCCCCGAACTGGCTGCTGACCTCCGGCTTCAGCCTGATGGCCGTCGGGTCGTTCCTGTGCGCCCGGCTGGACGTCACCGACCGGAGCCTGACCCCGTTCGTCGTGCCCACCCTGCTCATCGGCATCGGCTTCGCACTGGCCGTCAGCTCGATCACGGCCGTCGCGCTGAACAGCGTGCCGGGCCGGCTGGCCGGCATGGCGAGCGCCACCACCAACATGCTGCGCGACCTCGGCTTCGCCCTGGGCCCGGTGGTCGTCGGCGCGGTCGCCCTCAGCCACGCGGGCGAGACCTTCGCCTCGAAGCTGGCCGGCGCGAACCTGCCGCCCGACCAGCTGGGCGCCGCCACGGAGATCGGCCGGGCCGCCGGACCGATCGCCGTCAACAGCCTGCCGCCGGACGCCCCCGGAGCGGCCGCGCAGGGCATCGCCCTCGACGCGCTGGGCAGCGGGTTCGGCCTCGCCTACACCGTGTGCGGGGTCGCCGCCGCGGTGGCCGCGGCCGTGACCGTGATCGGCATGGCCGGCATCCGCGCTCCCCGCACCCTGGACACGGAACACACGGCCGAGCAGGACCCGTCGGACCGGCCCCAGGCCCCGACCACCGCCCCGGCGTAGTCGACCGCCGCACCGGCGGGGCCCGTGTCGTTGACCCCGCGGACGCGGACCGGGTTCCCTGTGTGCCATGGCTGACGAAACGCGCACGGGGGACCCGGTCCTCGCCGTCGAAACGCAGGGCGAGTGGGAGGAGTGGCTGGAGGAGCACCACGACGAACTGCCCGGGGTCTGGCTGCGGATCCCGAGGAAGGACTCCGGACTGCCCGGCCCCGACTACGCCGCCGCCCTGGAGTCGGCGCTGTGCTACGGCTGGATCGACGGGCACAAGAAGAAGCTGGACGACACCCACTGGCTCCAGCGGTTCACTCCCCGGCGGCCACGCAGCAAGTGGTCCAGGATCAACCGGCAGAAGGCCACCGCGCTCATCGAGGCCGGCCGGATGCGGGAGCCCGGACTGCGCGAGGTGGAGCGGGCCAGGGCCGACGGCCGCTGGGAGGCGGCGTACGCGAGCCAGAGCACCGCGACCGTCCCCGACGACCTGCGGGCCGCGCTGGACGCGGTCCCGGCGGCCCGCGACTTCTTCGGCACCCTCGACAGCCGCAACCGGTACGCGATCCTCTACCGCGTGCAGGACGCCAAGCGCCCGCAGACCAGGGCGGCCCGCATCGAGAAGTTCGTCGCCATGCTCGCCGAGGGGGAGAAGCTCCATCCGTGACGATGTGACGCCGTGACCACGTGACGGTCTGACCGGCATCCGCTCCCGGCACGTGGAGAGGCGGTCCGGGCACCCGGGGCCCGGACCGCCTCGGTGTCAGCCCGCGACGATCGCCTCCGCCGCCGCCACACCGCAGACGCGGGCCGCGCCGCGCGTGGCGATGTGCGGGGCGCCGCGCGGCGCGGACTGCGGGACGCCCATCTCCACGACGACGGTGTCCGGCGCAGCGGCGAGCAGGGTGTCCAGGGCGGTGCGCATCCACGGGTGCCGGTGCTCGTCGCGGACCACGGCGACCACGCGCCGGCCGGCCGCGGCCTCGAACACCCGCGCACCGGCGTCGGTGCCGGTGAAGTGGCCGGTGGTGGTGCCGGGCAGCAGCCGCTCCAGCTCCGCTCCGACGCCCCAGGGCGTCTCGTCGCCGACGGCGATGTTGGCCTCGGGGCTGAAGGTGGCCACGTACACGGGTGCGGTGACCGGTGCGGTGGGCCCGGTGCGGGTGACGGTCACCGCGCGGCGGGCCGCCGTGAGGCCGATCTCCGGTTCGGGGTCGCCCGGGGACGGGGACCGCCGCGCTTCCGCGGTCCAGCGGGCCAGCGCGCGGCCCCGCTCCGCCGCGTCGGCCAGGCGCTCCTCGGGCAACTCGCCCGAGCGGACGGCCTCGACCAGGGTGTCGCACAGCCGCCGTACGGTCTCCTCGTCGGCCAGACCACCCCCCACACAGATCGCGTCGGCGCCGGCCGCGAGGGCCAGCACGCTGCCGCGTTCGATGCCGTAGCGGCCGGCGATGGCCTGCATCTCCATGCCGTCGGTGACGATCAGGCCCTCGTAACCCAGTTCGCCGCGCAGCAGGTCGGTCAGCACCCGCCGGGACAACGTTCCCGGATGGTCCGGGTCCAGCGCGGGGACCAGGAGGTGCGCGCTCATCACGGCGCGCGAGCCGGCCGCGATGGCCGCGCGGAACGGCGCCAGTTCGCGTTCGGCCAGCACGGCGGCGTCCGCGTCGATGCGGGGCAGGGCGTGGTGGGAGTCGACGGCCGTGTCACCGTGTCCCGGGAAGTGCTTGGTGCATGCCGCCACGCCCGCCGACTGCAGGCCGGCGACGTAGGCGGCGGTGTGCCGGGCGACCAGGCCGGCGTCGGCACCGAAGGAACGCACGCCGATGACCGGGTTGTCCGGGTTGGAGTTCACGTCGGCGGAGGGGGCCCAGTTGAAGTTCACCCCGCAGGCCGCGAGCCGGCGGCCCAGCTCCGCGGCCACCGCCCTGGTCAGCTCGGTGTCGTCCACCGCGCCCAGGGCGTGGTTGCCGGGGAAGGAGGAGCCGGTGCGCACCTCCAGACGGGTGACGTCGCCGCCCTCCTCGTCGATCGCGACCAGCACGTCCGGGCGTTCGGCGCGCAGTTGTCCGGTCAGGGCGGCCAGTTGCCCGGGCGAGGCGATGTTGCGCCCGAAGAGGCCGACGGAGGTGAGGCCCTCGCCGAGGCGGCGCAGCACCCAGTCGGGCGCGGTGGTGCCGGCGAAGCCCGGTTGCAGGACGGCCAGGGCGTCCCGGGTGAGGGTGTCGGTGCCGGTGGTGAATGTCGTCATCGGGTGGCGTTATCCCTTCACGGCGCCCGCGGTGAGGCCGCTGACGGCCTTGCGCTGCAGGTAGACGAAGAGGATCAGGATCGGGACGGCGAAGAGCGAGGAGGCGGCCATGGTCGCGCCCCAGTCGTTGCCGAACTGGGTCTGGAAGCTGGACAGCCACAGCGGCAGGGTCTGTGCCTCGGCTTCCTTGTTGAGCACCAGAACCAGCGCGAACTCGTTCCAGGCGGTGATGAAGCCGAACAGCGAGGTGGCCATCAGGCCCGGGGCGAGCAGCGGCAGGATGACCCGGCGGAACGCCTGGGCGCGGGTGCAGCCGTCGACCATCGCCGCCTCCTCCAGCTCCTTGGGCACGGCGGCGACGAAGCCGCGCAGCGTCAGGATGGTGAAGGGCAGGATCATCATCGTGTAGAAGAGGGTGAGCGGTACGAGGCTGTTCAGCATCGAGGCGTCCCGCACGATCATGTAGATCGCGATGATCATGACTTCCCAGGGCGCCATCTGGGCCAGCATGAAGCCGATGACGAAGCCGCGCCGCCCCTTGAACCGCATCCGTGCCAGGGCGAAGGAGCCGGCCAGCGCGATGATCAGTGAGAAGGCGACGGCCAGGACGGTGACGGTCAGCGAGTTGCGGACGTACGTCCAGAAGTGGTCGACGCCGGTCGCGGTCCTGAAGTGCTCGAAGGTGATGTCGGTCGGGAACCAGACCGGGTTCTCCGCGATGATGTCGCCGGTCGGTTTGAGGGCCGTGGCGAACATCCAGTACACGGGGAAGACGCAGCCGATGAACAGGACGACGGCCGTGACGTTGGGCCAGACCCGGGCAAAGAGCGAGCGTTTCACAGCCCGGCCTCCTCTTCGTTCTCCTGCTTGAGCACGATCCTGAGGTAGTGGGCGGTCAGGCCGAGCAGGATCAGGATGGTCAGGACCGCGATCGCCGCGCCCATGCCGTAGTGCTGGTTGCCTATGCCCTCGACGTAGGCGTAGACGGGGAGGATCTCGGTGAGCCGATCGGGACCGCCGCGGTTGTAGAGGAGGACCTGGACGAACGCCTTGAAGACCCAGATGACCTCCAGGAAGGTCGTCGCGTAGAGGAACGGCCGCAGGAACGGCAGGGTGACCGCGGTGAAGTTGCGCCAGGCTCCGGCGCCGTCGAGGGACGCGGCCTCGTAGAGCTCCTTCGGAATGGTGGTCGTCGCCGCGTACAGGTTGATCGCGACGAACGGGACGGACATCCACACGATCAGCAGGGTGATGACGAAGAAGGTCGACATCTGGCTACCGGTCCAGCTGTAGTCGGCCATGGAGTGCCAGCCGAGTCTGTCCAGGACCCAGTTGACGACGCCGAAGCGCTGGGCGAACAGCCACTGGTAGACGGTGGTGGCGGCCACCACGGGCATGGCCCAGGCCAGCACCAGGCCGAGCAGCAGGGTGAACCGCATCCGCTTGCCGAGCCGGGCGAGCAGCAGGCCGATCAGCGTGCCCAGGCCCATGATCAGGGCGACGTTGACCGCCGCGAACAGGATCGAGCGGAGGGTGACCCGCCAGAAGTCCCCGCTGGTGAGGGTCTCCTTGTAGTTGTCGACGCCGTTCCACTCGGTGACGTGCTGGATCAGCTGCGTCATGTTGAGGTTCTGGAACGACAGCAGCACGTCCTTCAGCAGCGGCCAGCCGAGCAGCAGCACGGTGGCCGCGCAGGCGGGCAGCAGCAACAGGTACGGGGCGTACGCGCCGGCGCGCGACGGCGTACGCGGTGTCGGCGTGCCGTGTCCCCCGTCGTCCGCCTTGCGGACGTCCGCCGGTCCGGAGGACGGCCGTTCGGTCTGCACGGTCATGCTCGTGATCTCTCTTCTCGGCGTGCCCGGACGCGGAGCGGGGGCCGTCGCGTGGCCGGCCCCCGCTCCGGTCGGAGCGCGTGCGCTCCTACTGCTGCTGCGCCAGGCGCTTGTTGAACTCACCCTCGACCTGCTGGGCCGCCTCGGCCGGGGACCTGCCCTTCAGGACGGCGGTCAGGTACGTCTTGATCGGGTTGGGATCGTTCTCCACCGCGGCCCACTCCGGGATCAGCGGGGTGGTGCCGCCGACGGCGGCGGCCGGCGCGGCGGCCTCGGCGGGGGCGTTGCCCTCGAGGTTGCTCTGCAGCGACTCCTTGTTGGGGATGACGCCGTTGAGCTTGGCCAGCTGCCCCTCGAACTTGTCGGACAGGGCGAGCTTCAGGAACTCCTGGGCGAGGTCCTGCTTCTTGCTGCCCGCGGCGACGGCGAGGTTGGAGCCGCCGAGGAAGACGCCCTCGGGCTGGTCGGCCGTGGCGCCGGGGATGGTGAAGTAGCCGATCTCCTTCTCGATCTCGGGGTTGGCCTTGATGGCGATGCCGGCTTCCCAGCCCATGCCGATGAAGGCGCCGACGTTGCCCTTGGCGAAGACCTCGCCCTGCTGCGGGGTGGCCTCGTCCTTGTCCTTGGGCGCCTTCGACAGGGCCTGGAACTTCTTGTAGGTCTCCGCGGCGGCGGCGACCTTCGGGTCGGCGAGGTTGGAGACGTGCTTGTCGCCGTCCTTCTTGACCAGTTCGCCGCCCTCACCGATCACCAGGCCGACGAAGTGGTACCAGTTCTGGCCCGGCAGGTAGATCGGTTCGGCGTCGGTCTTGTCACCGATGGTCTTGAGCGCGTCGTAGAACTCGTCGCGGGTCTTGGGGGTGTCCTTCAGCCCCGCGTCCGCCCAGACCTTCTTGTTGTAGAGGACGACGCGGTTGGCGAAGTACCACGGCGCCGCGTACTGCTTGCCGTCGTAGACGGACGACTCGTTGAGGGACTCGGTCCAGTCGGCGCCGATCTCGGACTTGAGGTCGGCGAGGTCGGCGAGGCCGCCGGTCTTGGCGTAGGCCGGGGTCTGGGTGTTGCCGATCTCGAAGACGTCGGGCGGGTTCTCCTCGGACAGGGCGGTGGTCAGCTTCTGCTGGATGCCGTTCCACTGCTGGACCTCGAACTTGACCTTCGCCTTGGTCTTCGCCTCGAACTCCGTGGTCAGGTCCTTCTGCCACTCGTCCGGCGAGGAGCCGTCCATCATCCACACTGTGAGCGTCTGGCCCTCGTACCCGTTCGCCCCGGTGCTCTTGCCGTCACCGTCGTCTCCCCCGCACGCGGCGACGGAGAACAACATGCCCGCGACCCCGATCGCGGCTACCAGCTTGCGCTTCACGCGCCACCCCTCCTCAGGAACGCCTTCCACACCCACGCCTTCGGCGGTGACCCTCGCAACGGCGCGACACTCGGCGGGCTGGGACCCGGCTTCCTCTAAATGGTTTAGACCAGCAGGGGGAGCTTGGCCTAGACCTATGGCCCTGTCAAGGGTCGCGCCACCAATCGCCCGGACCACCCCCAGCTCCCCCGCACGGACCTGCAACTCCTCCCAAACAGGGACGTGTCGAAGGTTGGACTAGACCAAAGAGGAGCGTGCGGTTATAACGGGACCGCCGAGTGTGCGGCGCCGAACCCGGCCGTCCGCCGACGTGCACCGCGGTCGGCGCCTGCCGCCCGCGCGCCGGACACCGCAGCCGGAAGGCAGGTCATGAGCACCGACCTCAGCAGCGCCCAGACCGTCACGGGGACACCGGACCGCACCGACCGCGTGCCGAAGTACTACCGCGTCAAGCAGCGGTTACTGCGGATGACCGAGGCACGCGCGCCGGGATCGCCGATGCCGCCCGAGCGCTTCCTCGCCCTCGAGTTCCGCACCTCCCGCACCACCGTGCGCAAGGCGCTGCAGGAGCTGGTGAGCGAGGGGCGGCTGGTCCGCATCCAGGGCAAGGGCACCTTCGTCGCCCGCCCGAAGATCTACCGGACCCTCCAACTGACCTCGTACACCGAGGACATGCGCAACCAGGGGCTCACCGCCGCCTCCCGGGTCCTGAACATCGACCACATCACGGCCGGCGAGGAGCTGGCGGCCCTGCTCGAGGTGGAGCGGGGTGAGCGCGTGCTGCGCGTGGAGCGGTTGCGGCTGGCCGGGGGCGAGCCCATGGCGATCGAGGCGACCCATCTGTCCGCGCGCCGCTTCCCCGGCCTGCGCCGGAACCTGGCCCGCCGCACCTCGCTCTACGCGACGCTCACCGAGGCGTACGGGGTGCGCCTGGCGGAGGCCGACGAGACCATCGAGACCTCCCCCGCCACACCGCGGGAGGCCGGCCTGCTCCACACGGACGTGGGCCTGCCGATGCTGCTGTTGTCCCGCCACTCACGGGACGAGCGGGGCACACCGGTCGAGTGGGTCCGCGCGGTGTACCGCGGCTCGCGCTACCGGTTCACGGCGACCCTGACGCCGCCGACGCCGTGAGCCGACCCGATCGGGCCCGTGCGGCACAGGGGTCAGGACTGTGCCGCACGGGCGGCTGGGGGGGGCGGCCGGGCGCGGCGCCGCTCAGGGCTCCCGGCGGTCCGTCGTGGTGATGCGGGCGATCGCCTCGAGGGTCAGGGACCGGTCGTGCGGTTCCCGGGACAGGGCACGATGGAGCGTCAATCCCTCTATGAGCGCGTCCAGTTGGCGGGCGGTGTCCGGGTCGAAGTGCTTCTCCAGGTGGCTGCGGCTGCGGCGCATCCACTCATGGGTGAGCTCCCGGTAGGCGGGCCGACGCGCGGCGAGCGAGTACAGCTCCTGGGTCAGCACGAGGTCGCGCGAGCTGCCCTCAGACAGGGCGTGGACGAGGTCGGCCACGGCCGTACGGGCCTCCTCACGGCCGGTCGGCGCCGCGAGGTACGTGTCGAACACGGCGACGATGTGGCCGGTGAAGTCGCTGAACGCCTCCCGCAGCAACTCGTCGATCCCGCTGAAGTGGTACGTCATCGACCCCAGCGGCACCCCGGCCCGCTTGGCGATCTTGCGGTGGGAGACAGCCGCGAGCCCCTCCTCGGCTATGAGGTCGAGGGTGGCGGCGATGATGCGTGCGCGCCGCTGCGGGTCGGTGTGTCCGGTGGCCATGGGCGTCGCGCCTCAGAGCGTCCGGACCGGACGGGCGGGACTGCCGACGGCGACCACGTTCGCCGGCACGTCCTTGGTGACGACCGAACCGGCTCCGATCACGGAGTTGTCCCCGATGGTCACGCCGGGCAGCACGACGGCTCCCCCGCCGATCCAGACGTTGTCGCCGATGGTGATCGGCTGCGCGGCCTCCAGCTTGTCGCGCCGGGGCTGCGGTTCCAGGGGGTGCGTGGGGGTGAGGAGCTGGACGCCGGGGCCGATCTGGCAGTCCTCCCCGATGCTGATGGCGGCGACGTCCAGCGCGGTCAGGTTGTAGTTGACGAAGGTGCGCGCCCCGATGGTGATGTTGCTGCCGTAGTCGACGTACAGGGGCGGACGCACGTGCGCCTGTTCGCCCACCGCGCCGAGCAGTTCGGCGAGGATCGGTCCCGCCGCCTCGGCGTCCTCGGCATAGGCCGCCTGGTAGCGGGCGGCCAGACGTACGGCCTGCTGCTGCCTGCGGGCGATCTCGGGGTCGTCGGCGATGTAGAGGTCGCCCGCCTGCATCCGTTCCAGGTGGGTGCGGGGGTCCTGCGCGAAGTAGTCCGTCGCCATGGGAACGACGGTACACCCCGAAGCGTACGAACGTACACTCCCCGCGCCGAGGACTACCGCCTGACGCTGCCGGCCCGCAGCACCCCCGCGCACACGACCACGAGCGCGCCCGCGAGGGGCACCACCACCAGTCCCAGCCGAAGGCCGGCCTCGTCGGCGACGAGCCCGACGACCGGCGGGGAGAGCAGGAATCCCAGCCGCATCAGCCAGGAGACGATCGTGAGCCCCGATCCGGGCTTGAGGCCGGGCAGTTCGTCGGCCTCGAGCATGGCCGCGGGCACCAGCGTCGCCACGCCGAACCCGGCCGCGGCGAAGCCGAGGATCGTTCCGGGCACCGTGGGCACGGCCAGCGCCAGCCCCATGCCGACCGCGGTGATGAGGCCGCCGGCGCGGGCCACCGCGCGCTGGCCGAACCGGTCGACGAGCCGGTCGCCGAGGATCCGGCCGACGAACTGGGCGCCCACCAGGGCGATGAAGCCGGATGCCGCCAGCGCCGCCGAGGCGTTCAGCGAGCCGGAGAGGTAGAGCGCGGCCCAGGAGTTGCCCGCGTCCTCGACGAGCGTGCCGGCCGTCGCGATGAGGACGAGCGCGATCATCACGTAGCGGACGCGTGAAGCCACGGCCGGGCGGCCGTTCCGCTGCGGCGCCCCGCTCTCGGCGCCCTTCTCCTCCGTGTCCTCGACCGGCTCGGTGTCGGGTCCGGGCAGGGCGAACCGCAGGGCGACACAGGCGGCGAGACCGAACACCACCCCCGAGATCGTCAGGTGCGCCCCGCGCGAGAGGTCGAGCGCTATGGCGGCGGCGGCCATGGAGCCGCCGGTGACGGCTCCGATCGACCAGATGGCGTGGAAGGAGTTGATGATGGAGCGCCCGTAGCGGCGCTGCACCCGCAGGCCGTGGGCGTTCTGCGCGACATCGGTGATCGCGTCCATCGCTCCGGCCAGGAACAGCGCTCCCGCGAACAGCACCACCGAAGGCGCCACGCCCGCGACGAGGATCCCCGCTCCGGTCAGCAGGGTGCTCACCACCGCCACCCGCGCCGACCCCAGGCGACGGATGAGGACCCCCGCCGCCAGACCGGCGACGATGGCCCCCGTCGGGAACGCCGCGACGGCCAGCCCGTAGGCGGCGTTGCCGATGCCGAGGTCCGCCTTGATCTGCGGATAGCGGGGCAGAAGGTTCGCGAACAGGGCCCCGTTGGTGAAGAAGAGGACGGCAACGGCTGCGCGAGCCTGCCGCTCGGCCAGGGCGGGCCGGCGCAGTACGTCAGTGGTCATGCGCCTGACCTTATCCAGGGAGCGTACGAACGTACACTCTTTTCGGGCGGCACTGTCCGAGAACACGGGCATCGGGTGCCGAGCCGGTGCTCGGCACCCGACGGGTGGGACGGCGGCTCACCCGTCCCTATCCGTTGTAGGTCTCGAACTCGGCGATCCGCGGCGTGCCGTTCGAGCCGGTGATCTCGAAGGTGATCTTGCGCAGCGAGGTCCGCGCGAAGGAGACGACGCCCGCGCTGCTGCCGGAGGCCAGGACGGCACCGGTGTCGTGGTTGAGGAGCCGCCAGGACCGGACGGCACCCTCGGAGCCCGACGCCTCCCGGATGGTGACCTTCGACACCGTGGTGTCGGACGACCACTTGACCGAGACGGAACCGGTCGAGCCGCTCGGCGACCAGTAGGTGCCGAGGTTGCCGTCGATCACGTTGCCGTAGCTCGTGCCACCGGCCTTGCTGGAGCCGTCGGCACCGGCACCGCGGCTGAGGTTGGTCCCGGTGGGGGGATCGGTCGGGTCCGTGGGGTCCGTCGGGTCCGTGGGGTCGGTCGGGGCGGGGTTCTGCGGCGTGCAGTTGCCGTCCGACACCTTCAGGCCCTTGTTGGCTCCCGCCGTCCGGTTCACCACGTCCGGCACGCAGTTGGCGGCGTCGAGCTTGTAGGAGTAAGGGATGCCGACCGAGGTGTTGGACGTCGGGTCGGGGCCGGCGGGCTGGTTGTCGCCGCTGCGGGCGGACCAGGTCACGTTGTCGTAGATGTTGCCGCCGACCTGCCAGTAGCCGGCTTCGCTGGTGTAGAAGGTGCCGAGGACGTCCTTGGAGTCCTCGAAGTAGTTGTTGTCCACCTTGGCGCGTGCCCCGGCCCGGGAGTTGATGCCGGAGTCGTTGAGGCGCTTGTAGTGGTTGTTGTACATGTGGGCGATGCCGCCCCGCAGCAGCGGTGCACGGGAGTCGATGTTCTCGTACAGGTTGTGGTGGAACGTGATGTTGCCGTTGGAGCGGTCGCTCTCGCTGGATCCGATGAGGCCACCGCGGCCGGAGTTGCGCAGGGTGCTGTACGACAGGGTCACGTACTGGGTGTTGTCCTTCATGTCGAAGAGGCCGTCGTAGCCCTCCGACTCCCCGCCGGACGCCTCCAGGGTGACGTGGTCGACCCAGACGTTGCGGACGTCGCTCTCCATGCCGATGGCGTCGCCGCCGTTGGAGGTGGGCGAGCCGGACTTCTTGACGTTCCGGACGGTCACGTTCTGGATGATGATGTTGCGGGCCTCCCGGATGTGGATGCCCAGCTGGTCGAAGACGGCACCGCTGCCGACCCCGACGATCGTGACGTTGCTGATCTGCTTGAGCTCGATCACACCGGCGGCGGTGTTGCAGCTGCCGCCCGACACCTTGCTGGTGTTGCCGTGATTGATGGTGCCCTGGACCTCGATGGTGATCGGGGTGCTGCTGCTGGCGCGGTTGCACAGGGCGGCGTGGATCGCGGTGCCCGTGGTGGCCCGGACCGTCTGCCCGCCCGCGCCGCCGGTGGTCCCGCCGTTCTGGGTCGCGTAGCCGGTGGCGCTGCCGGTCGCGGCCGACGCCGAGGGCATCGACACCACCAGTCCGGTCGCGGCCGCGAGGGCCGCCGTGGCCAGTGTCGCGTGGAACCTCAGCGCTGCTGATCTCTTCATGCGGAGCTCTCCCTGCTTCTTTAACGTCATGGGCATGTCATACAGAGTGCCGTCGAACGCCGTCGACCGATGGAAAGCGCTTTCTCGCCGCGAGAATAGGGCGACCCCGTCCGGACTGACAAGGCTCCGGACGCCATGAGTGCGCCTTTTCGTATCTCATACACCAGACGTCGTCCACCTTCCCTCCGGAGCCGCATATGCAGCCCTGGTGCAGGATTTCTGCAGCATGTGCGCATCAACAAGGAATTCCTCCTCGTATCTGCGGCAGCATGACCAGTGGCCGCGTTCCCCTGGATCGGCCCATGAGAAGCAAGCAGTGGGCGGAGGGAGAAGCCCCGTGACGCCCCGTCCCGCCCCCGGGCCCGTCGGACGAGGCGGGTGGCCGGTGCGGACACCGTCGCGCTGCTGCTCCTGGGCGCCGTGACCGCCTGCTCGTCGTCCCCCGACGCCCCCTCCTCCGGCTCTTCGTCCGGCAAGCCGTCCGGCACGGTGACCGTCTTCGCCGCCGCCGAACTCGGCCTCCACCCCGGCGCCCCCGCCCACGCCACGGTCAAGGCCACCCGGACCCACGCCTCCCCGGTCCGACCGGCCACAGGCAACACGCCCAGCGCGGTTTTCCCGCCGCCCCGGCCGGGTCACCTCGAGCAGAGAACGGAAAGGCGCCATTACTCCATGGGAGGGAATTCCGGCGCCGCGCAGGCGGGATGCCCCCGGCGACCATAAGCTTCCGGTAATGGGGGCAAGATTGTGCCATTCCAGCCGAGGAGAACCGATGGCTGAACGCATTGCCCGTCGACGCGGCTATCGAGAAGGCCTCGCCGGCGAGATGATCGCAGAATTCCTGGGAACGTTCGTCCTGATTCTCCTGGGTACCGGGTCGGTGGCCGTCGCCGTTGTCGGCCTGCCCGGATCAGGCCGAGAAACGGTGGCCTTCGGCCCTGCCAACTGGATCATCATTTCGTGGGGCTGGGGTCTCGCCGTGGTGTTCGGCATCTATGTGGCCGGCGGTATCAGCGGCGCCCACATCAATCCCGCGGTGACGCTGGGTTTCGCCGTCCGGCGGGACTTCCCCTGGCGGAAGGTCCTGCCCTACTGGCTGGCACAGGTCGTGGGGGCGTTCGTCGGCGCCGCGCTCGTCTACGCGTCCTACCGATGGGCGATCGACGCGGCCAACGCCAAGGCGGGAATCCCGCGGGACGAATCACTGGCGACATTTTCGATCTTCGCCACATTCCCCGCCGAATACTTCGGAAATTCCTGGTGGGGCCCCCTGCTCGACCAAATCATCGGCACCGGGATTCTGCTGCTGCTGATCTGCGCGCTCATCGACACCCGGAACATGGCCCCCGGGTCCAATCTCGGCCCGTTCCTCATCGGCCTGATCGTCGTCGGGATCGGTTTCACATTCGGCACCAACGCCGGATATGCGATCAATCCCGCCCGGGACTTCGGACCCAGGCTTTTCACCTATTCCGAAGGCTGGGGCTCCATCGCCCTACCCGGAACCTTCGGATGGTTCAGCAGCTATTGGTGGATTCCCATTGTCGGCCCCCTCATCGGCGGAGTCATCGGGACCGTCGTCTACGACCTGCTCATCAGCCCGGTGCTCAAGGCCCGGCTCGGTGCGGCCGAGGAAGGCCCGGCCACCGAGGAGCCCTAGGGCCCTGCCCCGGGCGGACGGGCCCGCATGCCTTCCCGCACGACCACGAGGAGAGTGGCCACGATGCCCGAATTCGTCGGCGCGGTGGATCAGGGCACCACCAGTTCACGCTTCATGATCTTCGACCACGACGGGAACGAGGTGGCGAAGCACCAGCTCGAGCACCGCCAGATCCTGCCGCGGTCGGGGTGGGTCGAGCACGACCCGGTGGAGATCTGGGAGCGCACCAACACGGTGATCCAGAACGCCCTGCGTGCCGGAAATCTGTCGGCCACCGACCTGAAGGCCA
Source organism: Streptomyces sp. NPDC050388 (assembly GCF_040655635.1). Taxonomy (NCBI): domain Bacteria; kingdom Bacillati; phylum Actinomycetota; class Actinomycetes; order Kitasatosporales; family Streptomycetaceae; genus Streptomyces; species Streptomyces sp. NPDC050388. Next base: position 14,710 of record NZ_JBFAKH010000068.1, on the reverse strand, counting down.
TCGGCATCACCAACCAGCGCGAGACCACCGTGGTCTGGGACCCGCGCAACGGCCGTCCGTACTACAACGCCATCGTCTGGCAGGACACCCGCACCGACAGCATCGCCGCCGCCCTCGAGCGTGACGGCCACGGCGAGGTCATCCGCCACAAGGCCGGCCTGCCACCGGCCACCTACTTCTCCGGCGGCAAGATCAAGTGGCTGCTGGAGAACGTGGACGGACTGCGCGAGGCCGCCGAGGCCGGCCACGCCCTGTTCGGCAACACGGACGCCTGGGTGCTGTGGAACCTCACCGGCGGACCCAACGGCGGGGTGCACGCCACCGACGTGACCAACGCCAGCCGCACCATGCTGATGAATCTGGAGACCCTGGACTGGGACGACGAACTGCTGGACGTCTTCGGCATCCCGCGCGCGATGCTGCCCACCATCAACCCCTCGTCCCATCCCGAGGCGTACGGCCAGGCCCGCACCTCACGGCCGCTGAGTGCCGCCGTTCCGATCACCGGCGTACTCGGCGATCAGCAGGCGGCGACCGTCGGCCAGGTCTGCTTCTCCCCCGGCGAGGCCAAGAACACCTACGGCACCGGCAACTTCCTGGTGCTCAACACCGGTACGGATCTGGTGCGTTCGCAGCACGGACTGCTGACGACGGTGGCGTACCAGTTCGCCGGCAGCCCGGCGGTCTACGCGCTGGAGGGGTCCATCGCCGTCACCGGCGCGGCCGTGCAGTGGCTGCGCGACCAGTTGAAGATCATCACGAGCGCCCCGGAGAGCGAGCAACTGGCACGTTCGGTGGACGACAACGGCGGGATGTACTTCGTTCCGGCCTTCTCCGGTCTGTTCGCCCCGTACTGGCGCTCCGACGCCCGCGGCGCCATGGTCGGCCTGGCCCGTTACAACACCGGGGGCCACATCGCACGGGCCACACTGGAAGCCATCTGCTACCAGAGCCGTGACGTGGTCGACGCCATGGAGCAGGACTCGGGCGTGCACCTGGACGTGCTCAAGGTCGACGGCGGCGTGACCGCGAACGATCTGTGCATGCAGATCCAGGCCGACGTGCTGGGTGTGCCGGTCAGCCGTCCGGTGGTCGCCGAGACCACCGCGCTGGGCGCCGCCTACGCCGCCGGGCTCGCCACCGGGTTCTGGCACGACACCGACGAGCTGCGCTCGCACTGGCAGGAGTCGAAGCGCTGGAGCCCGATGTGGAGCGAGGAGCAGCGCCAGGACGGCTACCGGGGCTGGAAGCGTGCCGTGGAACGCACCCTGGACTGGGTCAAGGTCACCTGACCCGACCACCGGCGGCCGGCGCGGCTCTCAGCGGTCGGCGATGTCCTCGCGGAGGCCGTCGGAGAACTCCCACCATGACAAAGGGAGCCAGTCGCCGTTGACGAAGGCGTCCACTGTCGCGCCGCGACCACGGACCGTCACGGTCGTTCCCGGCGGGTACGTGGTGCCGGACAACCCCGGCACGGGGACGAGCAGGGTCCCCAGCCTCTGCGCTGCCATGTTCCACCACTCCCTTCTCGGCACGGCGCCGAGTGTTCACATATCCGGAGATTACCGGTTTGCCCGATCGAGTAGACCGGAGAATCATGAGACATGAGTCACGCGGACAGCGGGCGGGGGCGTGGCGATCGAGCACGTACGCCATCGAGTGTCGTCGAGTGGAGGTCGCAACCATGAAGGCCGTCGTGTACAAGGAGCCGTTCAGCGTCGCGGTCGAAGAAGTCGAGAAGCCCAGCATCCAGCATCCGAACGATGTGATCGTACGGGTCACCTCCACCGCGATATGCGGCTCCGATCTGCACATGTACGAAGGCCGTACCGCTGCCGAGCCCGGCATCGTCTTCGGCCACGAGAACATGGGAATCATCGAGGAGACCGGCGAGGGCGTCACCTCGCTCAAGGAGGGCGACCGCGTGGTCATGCCCTTCAACGTCGCCTGCGGCTTCTGCACCAACTGCGTCGAGGGGTTCACCGGGTACTGTCTGACCGTCAACCCCGGCTTCCCGGGCGGCGCTTACGGCTACGTCGCCATGGGGCCCTGGAAGGGTGGCCAGGCCGAGTACCTGCGCGTTCCCTACGCCGACTTCAACTGCCTGAAGCTGCCGGCGGGAAAGGAGCACGAGACCGACTTCATCCTGCTCGCGGACATCTTCCCCACGGGCTACCACGGCTGTGAACTCGCCCAGGTCCGCCCCGGCGAGAGCGTCGCGGTCTACGGCGCGGGGCCGGTCGGCCTGATGGCCGCCTACTCGGCCCTGCTGCGCGGCGCGAAGAAGGTGTTCTCCGTGGACCGGGTCCCCGAGCGGCTGCAGAAGGCCGAGGAGATAGGCGCGGTTCCGATCAACTTCGCCGAGGGCGACCCGGTGGAGCAGATCAAGGACCAGACCGAGGGCCTCGGCACGGACAAGGGCGTCGACGCCGTCGGCTACCAGGCGTCGGCGCACGGTGCGGACCACGAAGAACCGGCGACCGTCCTGAACTCGCTCGTCGGTACGGTCCGGGCCACCGGAGCGCTCGGCGTGCCCGGTCTCTACGTCCCGTCCGACCCCGGAGGCCCGGACGAACAGGCCAAGCGCGGCATGCTCCTCGTCGCGATCGGCAAGCTCTTCGAGAAGGGCCTGCGGATGGGTACGGGACAGTGCAACGTGAAGCGCTACAACCGGCAGCTGCGCGACATGATCATCGAGGGCAGGGCGAAGCCCAGCTTCGTCGTCTCCCACGAACTGCCCCTGGACCAGGCGGCGTCGGCCTACGACAAGTTCGACAAGCGGATCGAGGGTTACACCAAGGTGGTGCTGCACCCGTAACACCACGGCGCCCCGAACCGGGAAGCGAGAAGCGTGAGCCCCGAACCGCTCGGGTGCTCACGCTTTTCCCTGCCGACCAACGACCGGTGCCGGTCGAGCCGTTCGCCACACCCCCCATAGGTTTGTCCCGGTCCGCCGAACTGACGGCCGATCCACTCCGCTTCGAGCGGGACGGGGGCGAACGGGCCGACATCGACGTGCGGCAGGCCGTCAAGAGCCTCCGCCGCCGCTTCCGCACCGAGGAGAACGACGCCCTGGCGGACGCGGGCCGGAGTTCGGTCTGCAGCGTTCCTCCGCATCATTGCTCCCTTCGCAGCGATCGAGGCCGGTGTGTGCGCGGGCGTGTACCCGGGGGTGTGCAACCGGCGGTGGTGACTGCTCCCTGTTCAAAGGGACGGCCACCGCGCAACTCTCTCTGGCGAACTGCGAATTCACCCCCGGAGGTACGCGATGGCCTTGTCGGAGTCCGGCCCACGGCGTTCACGGAAACCGCCACCCGCTGCTCGCGGACGTCGCCACAGCGCTGTCGTCCTCCAGTTGCCCGCCCACGGCCCTTCGTACAGGGCGCCGGACCGGCCTGCGCGGGGAGGAGCACGGTGAAGAGGTTCTTCGGGAAGGTCCAGCCGGCCGAGCCGGAGGTGTCCGACGCAGAGCGCGAACTGTTCGGCGGCCCGCTGCGCTACGACATGGGCTGGTCCCGACACGAAAACGCACGGCTGGACCTGACCATGCTGTCCGCCCTCCGATCGATGCCGACCCTGGTCGGCGCGACCCTGCGCATGGCGTGGAAGGCGGACCGCCGGGCGCTCGTCGCCGTCGGGATCAGCGAGGTCGGGCAGGGCGTCGCCGCCGCCGTCGGACTGCTTGCCGTCAACGCCATCATGCACGCCCTCCTCGGCTCCGGCAGCGCCGTGGAACGACTCCACGCCCTGTTGCCTGGTCTGCTCACCGTCGCCGCGATCGCCGTCGTCAACTCGGTTCTCGCCGGATGGTCCACGTCCCGGGCGGGCCGCCTGGAACCGCTCGTCGAGCGGATCGCCACCACCCAGTACCTGGCGGCCGCCACCTCCGTCGAGCTGGAAGCCATCGACGACCCGGACTTCCGCCGCCTGATCGACATCGCCCAGTACGGCCCGGCTTCCGCCCGCCGCATGATCAGCGCCTGTGTCGCCGCGCTGAACAGCACCATCTCGCTGGTGGCCACGGCCGGCGTGCTCACCGTCCTGCACCCGGCACTGCTGCCCATGCTGATCCTCATCGCCGCACCGCGCGGCTGGGGTGCCATGCGCGTGGCCCAGGAGCGCTACGTGTCGGTGATGAGCTGGATCGAGCACCTGCGGGCCAGCCGCCTCATCGGCAACCTCCTGACCGAGCGCACCGCCGCCCAGGAGGTGCGCATCCACGGCGTCGGCCCTTTCCTGCTGAGCCGGTACAAGCGCATGGCCCGAAGCGCCGAGGCCGAGCAGGAACGGCTGGCCTCCAGCAAGGCGGTCACCGAGTGGGCGGCCGCCGCACTGTCCGGAGTGGCGATGGCGGCCACCTACGGAACCATGATCTGGCTGATCATGAGCGGGCACATGAGCCTGGCGGTGGCCGGCACCGCGGTGATCGCCGTCCGCTCCGGCTCGGCGAGCCTGGGCGCCCTGGTGATGAACGTCAACACGCTGCACGAGGAGTCCCTCTACGTCCGCGATCACGGACGCTTCCTGACCGAGGCCGCCCGACGCGCCATCCCCGGGACCGGCGGTCCGGTCCCGAAACGGATCGAGCAGGTCACCCTCGACCGGGTCACCTACCGCTATCCCGACCGCGAGGCCCCGGCGTTGGACCAGGTGACGCTCACCCTGCCCATGGGCTCGGTCACGGCCGTGGTGGGCGAGAACGGTTCCGGCAAGAGCACCCTCATGAAGATCCTCTCGGGCCTGCTGCTGCCCCAGGAGGGAACCGTGCGGTGGGGCGACTCGGACATCGCCGGCCTGGAACGCTCCCAGGTCTTCGACCGCGTCGCACTGCTCACCCAGGACTTCCAACGCTGGCCGGTGACGGCCGCGATGAACATCCGCATCGGGCGCCCCGGCCACGCCGCCTCCTCAGAAGACCTGCAGGCGTCCGTCGACTACGCGAGGGCCGACCCGGTCGTCGCCAAACTCCCCGACGGGCTGCAGAGCCTGCTGGCCCGCGTGTTCCGCGGAGCCGTCGAACTGTCCGGCGGCGAATGGCAGAAGATCGGCCTGGCCCGCACCCACTGGCGCAGCTCCACCTCGCCGGCGGACGGCGTCCTCATCGTGGACGAACCCACCTCCGCCCTGGATCCGGAAGCCGAGATCGAGGCGTTCGACCGCATCCGCCGGCTCGCCGCACCGGACCGCGCCGTCGTCCTCGTCACGCACCGCATGTCCGGCGTCCGCCACGCCGACCGCATCTACGTCCTGCACCAGGGGCGACTGGCCGAGCACGGCAGCCACGCCGAACTCATGGCCGCCCGAGGGCGCTACGCCGCGATGTTCGATGCCCAGGCCGCCCAGTACATCCCCGCCGGCGCCATCCCTCGCCCCACCTCACCCCCCGTCGCGGACCCCGCCTGAAACCTCCGCCCGAAAGGCCCGCTCACCGTGCCGGCCCCTCCTCCCACCGCCCGGCGGCTCCACTCCCGGGGTCCGAACCACCCCGTGCCCGGCGCACAGCCCGTGAACCGAGCAGCCGGCCCGGCCCCGGTCGGGATGCACCCGCGGGCGCTGCGTGCCGTGCGGGAGCGGCGACCCACCCACGCCCGGTGCGGGGGCTGCGACGACGATCGGCCGGCGTCGCCGGTCCGTCCCCTCCGCTGTCCGGTGAACGCTGCATCCGACCCGGCCGAGGCGCTGCCGGCGCCTCAGCGCGGCGCGTCCGCGTCGAGCCGCGCCGGCCCCTGCTCCCACCGCTGGCGGCGATCGCTCCCGGACTGTTCCCACCACGGTGTGCCCCGCTCCCCCAACGCCACCTTCGCCCGGTGGACACGACCGCGTGCGGAGCGTTCGGCCCGGGCGTCGCCCGCGGCCGTCGCGGCCCGCACCGCGCGCCGGGCCGCCATGAGGTGACGGCGCAGACGGGCCGCGGTCTCCTCCGGAACGGAGGGATCCGTCGCCCGCCATCTCCGTCCCCGGACGACGACGGAGTGCCCGTCGGGGGTCTTCTCCGGAGCCCGGCCCGCTTCCATGACGTCCCCTCTGTCCCCCGCCGCCTCGCTCGGCTGTCCCGTCATCCGGCCGGAGCGACGAGGACGCCGTTCAAGGCGTTCGACCGGGACCGTCCGCCGCCAGGACCCCTACTCCCGTCCCGGAGCGGTCCCGGGACGGGTGGTGGACAGGAACGTCTCCCAGTCGGCGCGGCCGCCCGCGCCCAGTACTCCGACCTCGGCCCCGAGGTCGCCGGTGGACGGCTCCCGCAGTTCGCGGCGGGCGATGCGGGCGACCACGGACGGGAAGATCGGTCGCAGGGGCTGGCACCAGCGCAGCCACGGCGGGGCGTAGACGTGCCGGGCGCGGTGCGCGATGCCGGTGGCGAGCCAGTCGGCCACCTGGTCGGGGCTGTGCACCCGGCGTGCGAACCACGGCTGGTTCCGGCGCAGGGCCCGCAGGACCGGATGGTCGTCGATGCCGACGACCATGTCGGTGCCGGTCCAGTGGAGGTAGGCGATGCCGACGGCGACCCCGTCGGGCTCCACCTCACCCCGCAGGGCCTGGGCGAAGGACTCCGCGCCCGCCTTGGACGCGCAGTACGCGCTCATCATGGGCGCGGACCCGAAGGCGGCGGTCGAGGCGATCTGCAGGAAGTAGCCGCGGGTGCGGGTGAGCTGCGGCAGGAAGGCCCTGGCCGTGTTCGCCGACCCGACGAGGTTGACGTCGACGACGCGCCGCCACAGGTCGGCCGCCGTACGGCTGAAGGGGCCGCCCGCGGCGATCCCCGCGTTGGCCACGACGACGGCGGCGGGCCCGAGCCGCTCCTCGACCTGCCGTGCGGCCTCGTCGAGCGCGGCATGGTCGGTCACGTCCGTCTCGACGCAGACGCTCGGAGAGGTCAGTGCGGCCGCCGCCCGGTGAAGGGTCTTCTCCTCGCGGCCCAGCAGGGCGACGCGCACGCCGTCCGCGGACAGGCGCCGGGCGAGGGCCTCGCCGACGCCGCGGGCCGCCCCGGTCACCACGGCGACGCGCCCGCGCAGGGGGCCGTCGTGAGCCGCGGTGTGTACGCGTGTGCCGGTGGAGGTGCGCATGCGTTCCTCTTCTCTGTCACCGGACCGAGGCCGGCAGGGGGCCGCCGACCGGACAGCGCTCACCCGTGTGGCCGTCGCGATTCCACGAGAGGGCCGCAGGCCCACCGGCGGCGTGTCCACTCCTGCGGTCGCGCAGGTGCCGACCACCGATTCCGCCGTCCGGCCGTCCGGGCGTCGGCGGGCCCGAGGGGGTCCGCATCCAGTTTCCTTCGGGGGAGCCTCACGCGCATCACCGGCACGAGGACCCCGAACCGGACCGGATACCGTCCTGACGGACCGCGCGTGTGCGTCCCGCGCGATCCGGGGCATCTCCGCCAAGGAACAGTCCCAGCGCCGGAACGGCGGTCCGGCGTACCCGAAGAGTCGAGGGCCTTGGCCCGTTCGTCGGTGTCCGGGGAGCTGGGCGCCGTCAGCAGGGGTGCGTACCGTGGCCGGTGATCGGTGGGTCACCGCGGTCCGGAGCCACTGTCCTGGGCGGGGATTACGCTGCCCGGAAAATGATCAACGGGTTGCGGTTCACTTTCGGGTGGCCGGAACCGGGCCGGAGGGGCGGGTATGGACGAGGACAAGGACATGGTGGCGGTTTCGTACGCCGAGGGCTGGGACGCCGGCGCCCGCCGCGTCTTCGGACCGCTGACGCGGGCGGAGGCGGAGGAACGGGACAGAGCCGGGGCCCCCTATGTGGTACTGCACCGGGTCCCGGGGCGCGCGATCCCTGCGGAGGTGCACCTTGTCGCCTGGCGTGACCACTTCGTCGGGCAGTGGGCCTATGACGAGCTGGGGCGACGAACCCGCGAGGTCGACCTCCGGCTGTTGGAAGACGACCGGCTGTTCCTGCGGCAGTACGTGGAACGACGGTACGCCTCACCGGAGCAGCCGGACCTGGCTCCCGATGCCTGGCGGCTCACGGTGGAACTCCTTCCCGGTCACAGCGGCAGAAAGGTGCTGGAGGAACGGGGCGAGGGCGGCGGGTCGTTCCACACCCTGGCCGACGTGCCGGAGGAGCGGCGGTGGCACGACCGGTGCGGGTTCGGAGTCCGGGCGGCCGACTCGTCCCAACCGTCGGACGGGCCCGAGCCCGGTGACGCCACAGCACAGGAGACGGCTTTCCCGGGCGGTGAAAAGCCCGCATCGTTGTGGCACCCGCCGAAGCCCCTGCGCATGGAGTCGGCGGTCAACGACCTCTTCCGGCCGGGGAACCCTTTCCCCGTGGAGCCCTGGGAGAAGACGGAGACAGCCGAACCGCGGCACATCGCCATGGTGCGGATCCCGACCGGACGCCTGGCCGTCTCGGACCCTCTCGACAAGAAGCCCCGGGAACTCGCCGAGCGCATACCTCCCGGCGAGTACCCGCTGGAGACAGCCGTGGTCGTCGGCGAGGGCGAGTACGGCGGCGAGCGGTTCCCGGTCACCGAGGAGCCCGCCGTACGCCTTTTGATCCGGGACGAGCCCGTCGCCTCCTGGCAGTTGGCGCTGAGCGAGGGCGAAGATCCCCGTCTGCTCCTCGACGGCCACGCCTACGGCTTCGGTACCGACGGGGCGGCCGGTGGCTTCGCGGACGCCGTGGCCTGGGAGGCCCTGTCCGGGAAGGTCAGGCGCTATTACGAGGAGCAGGACGACGACTCGTGCGAGCTCCTCGGCGACGGCCACCTCCGTGCCGTCGACGAGGCGACCGGAAGCGACCTGGTGTCGTTCTGCACGGGGGGCGACGGGACGTGGCCGGTGTGGCTCGGCCGCTCCGCCGCCGGCGAACTCGTCTCGGTCGTGGTGATCACGTCGTACCTCTAGCATCGGACCGTGCAACGCCGTGGACGCACGGGTACGTTCGCGGGCGGGACGCATGCCACCGAAATCCCGGCGAACACGGCTTCCGCCGGCTTCGTGGCAGGTGGCTACCCGACCCCGTGGAGAGTCGCCAGGTCGACCAGGAGCAGATCCTCGCGGCCGGCCGCGGACTCGATCAGGTCCGGGTGGAACCCGTGCAGGGAGAACAGGGCCAGGGTGATTCCCGTGGTGTCGTGGCCCTGGCCGGCGAGCAGGGTGCGGATGTGCTCCAGGCCCTGCAGGTCGCCGGTGCCGCGGCGGGCGGCGGTGGCCTCGGCCTCGCCGAGGAGGGCGATCCGGGTGCGGGGAGCCTGCGGGCCCCCCGGTTCGCCGAGGTCCGCCTGTACCGCGAAAGCGCGTCCGCCGCGGTTCCGGATCGCCTCGAGGGTTTCCTCGGCCGCGCTCTCGTCCTCCCGGAAGTGCACCGCCACCAGGGCGCCGTCCTGCGCCGGTCTCTGCGCGATGCCCCGCCCCACCCTCCTGCTCGCACCCGTCACCAGTGCCGTCTTGCCTGCCGACACTCCTGTGTGCCTTCCCCTTTGAGACTGCTCGGATCGCAGCCGGGGCAAGTAGTACCACGCGCCCGTGACGTGAGGGGTACCCCCGGAGCAACGAGGTTGAGTCGCCCAGAGCCGTCGCCGAAAAGGGGTGGGTGATGGCCGTGAGGAAGTGATCGCCGTCTCCGATCCCGCGGCCGGCATGCCTGTCGGGACAGGGCTCCGCGGCGCCTCGGCCACGTGCCTTCAGGAATCCTCGTCTCCTCGCTCTTCGGGGGACCGCTCCTCGAGAACCGTGACGAAGGCCGAGGCGACGAGAGCGACAGCGGGGTCGTCGTCGCGGGCCAGTTGGCGCAGGACCTCCCGCACGGTGGTCCCCGGCAGCTCGACCAGCGCCTGGGCCAGACGTATCCGTGTCGCGGAGTCCGCGGTGGGCGCGGCGAGTTCGTCGACCAGTGCGGTCATGATCCGGTCCGCGCACCCGGGGTCCCGGGACAGCGTTCCCAGCACCTCCGCCGCTTCGACGTCGTGGGAACCCTCGACCACCATGCCGACGAGTGTCGGCACGGTCGCGGTCATCCCACGCCTGCCCAGAGCCAGAGCGGCGTGCCTGCGCACCGTCGTGTCCGGGTCCCCGAGGGCGTCCGCGAGCACCGCCGTCGCCCCCGGGGCCTCGGCCATCTCGGCGATCGCCGACACCGCGCGCCGCCGGACGTCGACGTCCTCCGAGCGCACGCCGTCAGCCAGTGCCGCCACGCCGTCGCCGCCCGACCGGGCGAGCGCCCAGCGCAGGGCGCCGGCGACGTTGGGGTCGGATTCGGCCAGGACCGCCCCGGCCAGCAGCTCGGCGGGGACCGACTCACTCCCCGGCCGGGCCAGGACGGCCTGCTGCCTGCGCGCGGCGCTGGTCGAGCCGAGCCCCTGCATGAGTTCGACGATGCGCAGGACGTCCTGCCAGCCGGTGGGCGCCGACGCATCGACGGCGCGGAGCCGCTCGAGCAGCTCCCGTTCCCGCTCCAGACGGTCTTCCGTCCACCGGATGAGGTCGCTGACCAGGGCGGACGGTGTGAAGGCCGGGTCCTCCAGCGCGCGCCCGATCTGCTTGAGCGAGAGCCCGAGGGACCGCAGGCTCTCCACGTGGAAGATCCTGCGGACGTCCTCGGTCGAGTACTCGCGGTAGCCGCCGACGGTGCGACCGGTCGGCCGCACCAGCCCGAGGGCGTCGTAGTGCCGGAGCATCCGGGTGCTCACCCCGGAGTGGCGGGCCACCTCGCCGATCAGCACTCCGCGGTCTCCGCGGCGACCTTCGCGACCTTGGCGACCTCCACCGACCTGGTCGTCTCCCCAGGCTCGGCGGTCTCCGCAGCGTCGGCGGTCTCCGCAGTCTCCGCGGCTCCCGGCGCAGCCGCGGCGGCAGCGGCTCGTTCCGGGCCGAGTGCGACGACTCGCTTCGCCTCCTCGACGGCCGCGTCGAAACCGGTCTCCGGGTCCTGCCGGAGCAGCTCGGTGGCACGGGCGTGCGTGGCCACCGCCGGGTCGGGGCTCGCCGCGGCCCTCTCCAGGGCGGACCCGGTCACGTCGCCGAGCTCGACGAGGGCCCGGCTCAGGCTCAGCCGCACATCGCGGTCACCGCGGCCGAGCTGCATGACCAGTTCGTCGGCCAGGTCCCCCTTCTCGTCCTCGGGCACGAGGGCGACCGCGACCCGCCACGCGGTCCGCGCGACCTCCTCGTCGGCGTCGCGCAGCATGGAGCGCGTGATCCAGACCCACGCGCTCCTGTCGCCGATCTTGGAGAGCGTGTGCAACGCCTGGCTGCGGGCCTGAGTCCGCTCGGAGGCGAGTTCCCGGCGGAGCCGGGGCAGGGTGGTCTCCGGCGGGAGGCGGGTCAGCGCCCAGGACAGCATGTCCCGCACGAAGAAGTCCGGCTCGACCGCGCACCGCTCGACGAGCGTTTCCAGGAAGCCGGGGTCGGGGTTCGAGCCGGCCGCCAGGGCCGCCTGCAGCCGGACCGACGAGTTCTCGGCGCTCAGGGCGTCGGCCACGCGGGCGTTCTGCGGGGTTCCGTTGGTGGGGTTGATCGAAACCACCTCCTGCACCCAGGGGACACCTTGTCACCGTGTCAAGGTCAAGCCCATGACCGGCAGTCCAGAAAAACCCGCAGGTCAAGCCCCCTTGGCGGTCGGTTCCAGGATCGCCGCGCACTCCACGTGGTGCGTCGTCGGACACCTGTCGGGTCGTGTCGAGGCAAGAGAAAGCTCAGGTCAGGGCGTGTTTTCGGTTCCGTCAGCGGGCTGCCGGGTGCTCAGAGCGTGAAACGAGCGTCACGGCCGCCGAGCGGTGCGGCCGTACAGCGGACTGCTGGTCGGGCCAGGGCGCCGCACCAGGCCGCCGTCGGTACGGTCGACGACGGCGGCCTCCCGCGGACGCCGCACAGCACGTGAGACGCTCGCCGCCACCTGAACACAGGCACCATGGTCGCCGTTGCTCGGCGCCGCGGCCCGTTCCGGGTGCACGAGACCGGCTCGGCCGGCTGACGCACGGTCCTCAAGCGTCGGCCGGTCACGGTCTGCGGTCGTGCTTCGCCGACGAGACGGACCACGACGCAGCAGAACGGCGAACCCGCTGTCCACCTGGACGGGCCGTCGGCCACCACCCGGCGCGCCGGCCCGTTCGTGGCTCCGTCGATCGAGAGCTCTCCCGACATGGCCCCGGACAGTGACGCCTTCATCGCTCGGACAGGAGGAACAGACCGCTGCCGCAACCGGGCGGCACCCTCAGGTCCATGCCGCGTTTTCTTCGATCGTGCGGGGGGACCCGCCGCCCGTGGTGGCGTACGGAGCGGAACAGCGGGTGCGTCTGCCCGCCTTGCGGGCCGGCTGGCTGACGCAGACGTTCGTCCACTGGCCCTTCCGGCCGGAGGCGGTACAGGCGCTGCTGCCCGAGGAACTGGTCGTGGACGAGTATGACGGCGCCGCATGGGTGGGACTCACGCCCTTCGTCATGGCGGACGTACGCCTGCCCGGCGTCCCGGCCGCGCTGCTCGGCCTCCCGACGTTCGCGGAGACCAACCTGCGGACCTACGTCCGACACCGTGACGGACGGGACGGGCTCTGGTTCCTGTCCATCGAGGTGGCCTTCCCCCTGATGCTGGTGGCCCGCGCCATCGGCGCGCCGTACAACCCGGGCAGCCTCAGCGTCTCCACGGACGGGGACGCCGTCGCGTACTCCGGTACGAGAGGGAACAGGGACGCCTCCTACCGCGTTCTCGTCCGCCGCGGCGAACCGGTCGTGCCGACGGAGCGGGACGTGTGGCTGACCTCGCGCTGGCGGGCGTACACCCGTCGGCTCGGCGTGCTCTGGGAAACGCCCGTCGAGCACGAGCCGTGGCCGCTGGCCGGGGCCGCCGTCGACGTGCTGGAGGAGACGCTGACCACTGCGGCGGACCTCGGGGAGGCTCCGCTCGGCGAGCCCGTGGTGCACTTCTCGGAAGGTGTCAGGCATGTACGGCTCGGGCTCCCCAGGCCCTGCGCCCCAGGGCGTGCCCGCCGGCCTTCCTGACTGCCCGGCAGACCCTTGCCGGGCCGGGGCGCCGCAGGTCCGCCGGGCGGGCACGAGCGGATGAGCCGGGTTCTCGGCGGAATCACGCGACGCCCGAGGCTGCGCTTCGAGGGCTGGATCGCGGGGATGGGCACCTCCTCCGGTACGCGGATCGTGCTCGGACACTGGCACCGGTCGCCCTTCGGAGCGTTCAGTGACGTGATGCTGGAACGGGCCGACGGGGAGAGGCTGCTGCTGGCCCCCACGCGGGAGGCAGCGGACTTCATCAGCGGCACCTACGTCTTCGACACGGTGCGTGTCGTCCCGGTCGACGTGAGCGTCACGGACGCCACCTGGACCGTCACCGCGGGACCGCTCGACCTGCGCTTCACCACCGGCCGGCGCCGGCTTCTGGGCCTTGTGCTGCGTGCCGTTCCCGGCGCGCTCGCCCGGCATCCGGCATGGAGCGCGCTGACGGACCGCCCCGCCCGCCTGCTGCTGCCGGGAGTGCGCACCCGCGGCAGCGCCGGTGGGGGCCGCCGCGAGTGGTACGGCGCCCGGGACCTGCTGCCGATCCGTGCGGTGTCGGCGGCCTTCGAGGGGACGGCCCTGGGAGGGATGGCGCTCGTCCAGCCGCCTGTGCGCTTCGGGTTCGGTTCGGTGCCGAGGAACCCCTCCGTCACCCGGGTCACGACGACGGTGGCGCTCGTCCCGCAGTGAGGACACCCGGCACGGGGAACCCGGCCGATCCTCACGAAGGGAGGCTCCTCCCCTGGGCAGGACCAGAGTGCGAGAGTCCGCCGGCACGGCTGCGGTCGCGCACGGCGTCCTCGACGTCGTGGGCGGACTGTGGCCGCTGCTGCGCCTGCACCAGATCCGCTGCGACGTGGATGTCACCCCGTACGACTGGGCGTGGGACGTCGCCGGTCTCGTCCTGCTGCTCACCGGTGTGGGTCCGGCCGTGCGCGCGGCCCGCCGCAATCGAGCCGGATCGGCACGCTGACGCTCCCGCACCCCTGTCCCGGCGCAGCTGCCGGACGAGAACTTCGGGCCGCCCCGCACCGTTTCCTCCGCAACCGGGTCACTCACCGGTTGTCTTCTCGACCAGCGCGCCGTACGCCAGTTGCAGCGTGTCCGCCCCGGCCACAGCGGCGAGCGCGCCCATGGCGGTGCGGGTCGCGCGCGGCCAGAGCAACTGGCCGGCGGTCAGGGTCGAGGTGATCCAGACGCTCATGCAGAAAGGACAGGTCGCCAGCTCTCCGGCAGTGCGTTTGCCGTCCTCGGGCTGCGCCTCCTCGTGCAGTTCGCCCGGGCCCTGTGGACCGACGTACCGCGTGAAGGGGGCCCGCAGCGGACTGGTCACCGCTGCCTTGCTCAGCAGCCGACTGAGCCGAAAAGTGGCGACCGAGGTCAGGACCACGTCCCACGGCTCGGGCCGGTCGGGCAGCGGGCGGCCGCGCAGCCGTACCGCCGTGGCCCAGGCCGCCGTGTACGCCGCGAAGCCCGTCATGGCCACGAGGTGGCCGCCCAGCGGCTGGTCGTTCCCTGCTGAGTAGCTTCGTCCGGTGCGCTGGAGAAGCCGGTGCAGGCGTCCTGCGAAGCGGCTTTCAGCTGCTGTGTCCATGAGCTGCACCCGTTCCTGTTCCGGCCCGTTGCCGCTTCGCTTCCCGGTCGTTCGACACTCGCTCGCCCCGGTCGGCTCGGCGCAGGCGCACCTCGACCTGCCCGTCGAGGACCCGGGTGTCGAAGGCGGGCTGCGGCGCGGTGGCCGGGCCGCGGACGTTC
>NZ_JBFAKH010000067.1:0-44941 GCF_040655635.1 Streptomyces sp. NPDC050388 | reverse complement strand
ACACCGACCACCCGGACTTCGCCGGCCGCATCGAGGCGACGGAATCCTTCGTGCCCGGCGAGACCGTAAAGGACGGCCACGGCCACGGCACGCACGCCGGTGGCCGCGCAGGTTCGCCCGACGGCGGTCAGCGGACCGGTCCGGGCAGCCCCCGGTAGTACTCGCCGACCGCCGTGAGGTACCCGGGGTCCATGGTCTCGCTGTCGGTCCTGAACCGGGGCGCCGCCTTCACCTCCGCCCTCGTGCAGGACACCGTTATCCTCCGCTCGCCGGTGTCGACGGCGGTGATGACGCCGACCGGCACGAGAAGGCTCCGGCCGAACACCCAGACGCCGGTGTCGACGACCAGGTGCCGCATGGAGTGGTGGTCGGCCTGCCGGTCGACATGGCCGATGGTGCCGTCGCTCGCGACGACGGTGTATCCCGTCAGGTCCAGATCCTGCCCCTGGGCGGGACCCAGCTCCGGCGCGTATGACCAGATGCTGTCTATGGGCACGCTGCTCCTTGCCTCCCCGGTGGACGACTCTCCCGGAGCGGGCGGGTTCGTCGTCGGCCCGACCGTCTCCACAGCAGCCAACTACCCGGCTGGAGCCGGTGCATTCGGCGGGCGCCGCCACAAAACCGGCCCCGGACGGCGGGCCGGTGTGCGGGGCACCGCATGACACGACGATGCGGGGGTAGGCAGCCGCACGTGCGGCCGTACCCGGCCGCCGGCTCGTCTGGGAGGTATTCGTGTCCGTGGTTCCGAACCCGCTGTCCGTCGAGGTGACCGTGCCCAGGGAGGACGCCGTCCTGCTGGCGGTTCAGGGGTACCTGGACGCCGACACCGCGAAGGAGTTCCAGCATCACCTGGCCAACCAGTTCCACCACGGGCGCCGGCACTTCCTGCTGGACCTGTCGGCGGTCCCCTTCATGGACTCGTCCGGTATGAACATCGTCCTGCGTGTCTATCAGGAGGCCCGTGATCTGCCGGGAAGCGTGCACATCATCTCCCCTCTCCCCGCGGTGCGCCGCGTCCTGGACCTGACCGGCGTGAGCATCACGGTTCCGTTGTCCGAGAGCGTCGAGGAGGCGCTGGAGCGCGTCGACTCGCTGTCCGGCGCACCGGGGGAACCCGATTCCTGAGAGGCTCGGGGCGTCGTTAGAGTGGTCGCCCGGCAAGGTCACAGCACCGTCTCGGCTCCTTCACGGGATCGGTGCGGCAACGATGATGAGGAGACACTGGTGCCTGAGCGCGAAGCGGGCGAACCGCTCGGAACGCCGACGCTCGAGGTCAGGGATTTCCTGCGGCAAAGGCGTGAGCAGATCGCCCAGCGATGGGCGGACGAGCCCCTGTTCCGTGCGGTGTTCACCCTCTCGCGCGACGAGGCGGTGGAGGCCGGCAAGGCGGTCGTCGACGCCCTGGCCCAGGTAGCCGACGCACAGCGGATCGAGGACTCCGACGCCGCCGGGTTCACCGGTGTCCGTGAGCAGCTGGCGCGGATGACCGCGGCCCGCAGCCATGCGGGGCTGTCCACCGCACAGGTATCGAACGAGCTGGCCGCCCTGTGGCCGCCGGTCGAGAATCTCCTCGCCGCCGACCTGGAGCAGGCACCGTCCGAGGAGCTGCGGGCGTGCACGACCACGCTGAGCGTGCTCATGGGCACCCTGCGCGTGGTGGCCATGCAGACGGCCCTGAGCGAGGGGCAGGCACTCATCGACCGACAGCGCCTGCAGCTGCTGGAGGTGGCGACGCCGGTCATCAGGCTCTGGGACGGAATCGTCGCGGTCCCGTTGATCGGGACGCTCGACAGTGCCCGCAGTCAGGTCGTGATGGAGACACTGCTGAACGCGGTGGTCGACCAGCACGCCCGGTTCGCGATCCTCGACATCACCGGGGTGCCGACGGTCGACTCGCTGGTGGCACAGCATCTGATGAAGACGGTCGCGGCGGCCCGGCTGATGGGTGCGGAGTGCATCGTCTCCGGTATCCGTCCGGCGATCGCGCAGACCATGGTCCACCTGGGTCTCGACCTCGGCTCGGTGCTCACCCGGGCGAGCCTCGCCGACGCGCTGGGCTACTGCCTGCACGAGCTGGGGGTCGACGTCGTGAGCACGACGACCGGCAGTGCGGTCCGCCGGTGAGCGAGGCGTTCTCCCGCCCGGTCGCGGGACATGTGCCGGTACTGAGGCTCGGCGACGTGCTTCTGGTGACTCTCCAGGGAGACCTGCACGACAGCACGGCCCAGCAGCTCCAGCAGGACCTGTCGGAGACCATCGCGAGCAACGGGGTCACGGGAGTGGTGATCGACATCTCCGGCGTGGAGATCGTCGACTCCTTCCTGGGACGGGTGCTGGCCGAGCTCGCGGCACAGTCGTCGCTGCTGGCCGCGCGGACCGTCGTGGCCGGGATGCGACCGGCGGTCGCCATCACCCTGGTGGAGCTGGGGCTGACGCTGCCGGGGCTGCGCACCGCGCTCGACACCCAGGCGGCGATGGCACTGCTCGAGCAGCCCGTCGTGCTGTCCCGCCCGGGTGGTGCGCGCCGGGAGCACCGATGACGCCCACCGCCTCGGGGGTCGAGGCCTGCCTGCCCATCCGGTCGGACATGGACTTGATGTGGGTGCGCCAGCATGTGCGGCAGGCCGCCGCCGTGCTCGGCTTCGGACTGGTGGACCAGACGAAGCTGGTCACCGCCGCCAGCGAGCTGGCACGCAACACCCTGGTGCACGGCGGGGGCGGGCAGATGGACGTCTCCCGGGTGTCCGCCGGGTGCGGTGGCGGGCTGCGGCTGACGTTCACCGACTCCGGACCGGGTATCCCCGACCTCGAGCGGGCGCTCAGCGACGGTTACACCTCCGGTGGCGGGCTGGGGATGGGGCTGGGCGGCGCACGGCGCCTGGTGCACGATTTCGAGGTCGAGAGCGCAGTGGGCTCGGGAACCACGGTGCGGGTGACCTCGTGGGTGAACCGGCCGCCCCGTGCGCGGGAGGAGGTCTGATGCCACGCCTCTGGGACGTGCCGGTGCGGGACTCCACCCGGGTGCGGGACGTCCGGGTCGCCGCCGAGGACGCGGCGGCCCTGGCCGGTCTCGACGAGCGGAGCACCGCCGCCGTGTCGCTGGTCGCGACGGAGCTCGCCACCAATCTCCTCAAGCACGCGCGGGACGGTGAGGTGCTCATCGACATCGTGCAGCCGTCCGTGCTCCGCGAGGGCGACCGGGTGCGGGCCGTGCAGATCGCCGCGGTCGACCACGGGCCGGGCATCGCCGATGTGGCCGAGGCGCTGCGGGACGGGTTCAGCACGACCCGTTCACTGGGGGCGGGCCTCGGCACCTGCCGGCGGCTCTCGGACGAATTCGGGCTGCACAGCGTGCTCGGCCGGGGCACGGTCGTGGTGGCCCGTGTCGGTGGCGGGGCCCCGCCGTCGTCCGGCGGGGACGGCCCGCGCGGTGACGGTGTGCCGTCGGTGCCCGTGATACGGGCCGGCGGGGTCAACGTCCCCTACGCCAGGGCCGACCACTCGGGGGACGCCTGGGTCTGGGTCAGGTCCGGGGACCGGTACACCCTGGTGCTGGCCGACGGGCTGGGCCACGGCCCCGAGGCCGCACGCGCCTCCACCGCCGCGGTGGAGGCGGTGCTCCACAGGCCCCATCTCGTCCCCGCCGAGGCGCTGCACCGGCTGCACGAGGAGCTGGGCGCCACCCGGGGCGCGGCCGTCGCGGTGGCCCAGCTCGACGCCCGGACCGGGCGGTTGCGGTTCGCGGGGATCGGCAACATCGGGGCCCGGCTGCGCGAGGGCGACCGGTGGCGTGCCCTGCTCTCCCGGCCCGGCATCGTCGGTCACCACCGGCCCGGCACCGTGCGCGAGGACGATCTCGCGTGGTCCGCCGGGAGTGTGCTCATCCTGCACACCGACGGTCTGCCCAGCTCCTGGGCCCCGCCGTCGGACGCCTGCCTCACGGCGGCCGACCCGGCCGTGACGGCCGCGGTGACGATCCGCGACGCGGGCAGTGCCGCCCGCCCCGTGCGGGACGACACCGCGGTGGCCGTCCTGACCTCCGCAGCACCGGACCGACCATGACGCGCGTATGGCAGATCAGCAGCGTGAGCGACGCGGCACGCGCGCGTGTCTCGCTGGCGCGGCTGGCCGCCCGCCACGGGGTGCCCGCCGTCGAGCGGGCCCGGCTGGCGGCGGCGCTCGGCTTCCGGCTGCGGCAGTGCCTGGCCAAGGGCGGTACCTGGCGGCTCACCGTGGACACACCCACACCCGGCCCGGACGGTGAGGAGGGCGTGCTGCAGACCGTGCTGTTCCCCCCGCCGGACGTGAGCGCCGCCGGGGAGACTCCGTGGGAGGTGACGGTCCGCTGCCCGGACGCGGGCCGGCCGGACGACGCAGGCACGGTGACGGACGATCCGGCCGATCTGGCCCAGGCGCTGCTGAGCGCCGACGAGGACACGGCTCAGGTGCTGGACCGGCTCGCCGAGCAGGAGGCGCTGGTCGCCTTCCACCGGGAAGAGCTGCACCAGACCAACCAGGGCGTCCTGGCCCTGCACGCCGAACTGGACGCGGCGGGACGCGCCCAGCGGGAGGCGTTCGCCGCCGAGCACCGGGCGCGCAACGAGGCGGAGAACGCCCGCCGCAGGCTGACCTTCCTGGCGGACGCCAGCGCGGTGCTCAATGCCTCGCTGAACCACGGCGAGATCGTGCGCCGACTGCCCGAACTGCTGGTGCCGCGGTACGCGGCCCGGGTCGACATATGGCTGTTCGACGAGGAAGACGATCCGCACCACCCCCCGACCCGTCCGGCCGCCGCGGTGCGTGCGGCCCGTACCGGGCGACCGCAGTACGCCGCCGACCACCCCGGCGGGTTGCGCGGCGTGGACGACCGGCCGCCCTCCCTCCTCGATCCCGGCAGGCCGCTGCTGTGCGTGCCGCTGCTGACGCACCAGGCGCCCCTGGGCGTGCTCACCCTGTCGCCGCCCGGTGAGCGCTGGGACCCGGACGACGCGGTGATGCTGCTCGAGCTCGCCCGCAGGGCCAGTATCGCCATCGGCAACGCCCGCCGCTTCGAGCACAACCGGGACATCGCCGAGACGCTGCAGCTCGCCCTGCTCACCGAACTGCCCACGACCCCGGGGCTGAGCCTGGCCGCCCGGTACCTGCCGGCCACGCACGGCATGAACATCGGCGGCGACTGGTACGACGCCTTCCACCGGCCGGACGGAAGTCTGATCACGGTCATCGGCGACGTGACCGGGCACGGGCTGCACGCGGCGGTCATGATGAGCCAGTTGCGCACCGCGCTGCGCGCCTACGCCGTCGACATCGGCAGTCCGGGCCGGCTGCTGACCCGGCTGCACAGGTTCCTGCACCAGCTCCAGCCGCACCTGTACGCCACAGCCGTGATCGCCCGTTTCCACCCGGACGGGTCCACACTGACGTGGGCCGCCGCGGGGCATCCGCCGCCGGTGCTGCGGCTGCCCGACGGGCGGGTGCGCACCCTGGACGCCAAGCCGGGCGCGATGCTCGGGATCCCGCTGGAGCAGAAGATCGCCGACCACACCGAACAGGTGGCGCCGGGCTCGACGCTGGCGCTCTACACGGACGGGCTGGTCGAGCGGCGCACCCAGGGCATCGATCCGGGCATCGGGCGGCTCGCGGCGGCGCTCGGCTCGTTCGCCCCCGCGGAGCTGGACACGGACCTGGAAGGCTCGGCGGACCGCCTGCTGCAGCCGATGCTCAGCGATTCCGAACGCGACGACGACGTCTGTCTGCTGCTCTGCCACCTGCACGGCTGAGCGCCGCGCCCGCCGGGCGGCGACCGGCCGGCCCGCACGTGTCCCGGGCTTCCCGGTGCGTTCCGCCGCCGGTGCGGGCATCGTGGTGCTGAAGGCTCTCGCGTGCCGGGTCCCCTCGGGGCCGATGTGACGCGTCGCGCGCTGCGATCGAGGAGGTGCAGGGCGGCGTTCCCGGGGCACGCGGAGGACGTCGACGTTCGAGGCAGACCATGTGGAGCCGCAGGAAGGGATGAGCACCGTGACACGACCCAGGATCCTGGTGGTGGGCGGAGGCTTCGCCGGCGTGGCGTGCGTTCGCCGGCTGGAGCGGAAGCTCTCCCCGTGGGCAGCAGACATCACCCTGGTGACACCGACCTCCTATCAGCTCTACATGCCGCTGCTCCCCCACGTCGCCTCCGGTGTGCTGTCACCGCAGTCGGTCGCCGTCTCCCTGCGCCGCAGTGCGAAGTACCGCACCCGGATCATTCCGGGCGGAGCCATCGGAGTGGACCTGAGGTCCAAGGTCTGCGTCATCCGCATGATCACGGGCCGGACCGTCGCCGAACCCTACGACTACATCGTGCTGGCCCCCGGCAGTGTCACCCGTACCTTCGACATCCCCGGACTCACCGATCACGCCTACGGCATGAAGACGCTGGCCGAGGCCGCCTACATCCGCGACCACGTGATCGCCCAGCTCGACCTCGCCGACGCCAGCGAGGACCCGGCCGAACGGGCCGCGCGGCTGCAGTTCGTGGTGGTCGGCGGCGGCTACGCGGGCACCGAGACCGCCGCCTGTCTGCAGCGGCTGACCCACGCCGCCGTCGAGCGCTACCCGCGTCTGGACCCGGGCCTGATCAAGTGGCACCTGATCGACATCGCGCCGAAGCTCATGCCCGAGCTGGGCGAGAAGCTCGGGCGCAGCGCGCAGGAGATCCTCACCCGGCGCGGCATCGAGATCTCGCTCGGTGTCTCCATCGCGAAGGCGGGCCCCGAGGAGGTCACCTTCACCGACGGCCGGGTGGTCCCCACCCACACCCTCATCTGGACGGCCGGCGTCGTCGCCAGCCCGCTGATCGCCGCGCTCGGAGCGGAAACGGTCCGGGGGCGGCTCGCGGTCAACGCGGACATGTGTCTGCCCGGCCACGACGGGGTGTTCGCCCTGGGTGACTCCGCCGCGGTGCCCGACCTCGCCAAGGGCGAGGGCGCGGTGTGCCCGCCGACCGCGCAGCACGCCCTGCGGCAGGGCAAGCAGGTCGCCGACAACGTCATCGCGACGCTGACCGGCCGGCCGTTGCGGCCGTACCACCACAAGGACCTCGGGCTGGTCGTGGACCTGGGCGGCACCGACGCCGTGTCCAAGCCGCTCGGTGTGGAACTGCGGGGCCTGCCCGCCCAGGTGGCGGCCCGCGGGTACCACTGGTCGGCGCTGCGCACCAACGTCGCCAAGACACGGGTCATGACGAGCTGGCTGCTCAACTCGATCGCCGGGGACGATTTCGTGCGTACCGGCTTCCAGTCCCGCCAGCGCGCCAAGCTGGGGGACTTCGAGTACACGCATGCCTATCTGACGCCCGAGCAGGTGCGGGCGCACGTCGAGGAGGCGGGCCGGCGGGTGCGGTGACCCCGTTCCCGCGGCCGCCCCGCCCGTTCGGTGCCCCGCCGTCCCGGTGATCCTGCCGATGGGGGGCCTTTGGCGGGTGCCGCCTGGGCACATGCGATGCTGTCATTCCGATCAACGCGAGCGACAGGAGCGTGTGCGGCGGCGTGAAAGCGGCGGGGCACTCGGTGCGGACACGACTGCGGGACCGCCTGGCGGCGTCGGATCCCGGGCTGCTGCGGCTGACGGCCGGACTGCGGACGGTGGGCGCCATCGCGCTGACGCTGGCCGTGCTCGCCCTCGTGGGGGCGGGCGTCACCCAGCTGGTGGCGGGCGCGATGACCGCGACGGTCGCCACCTTCGCCGTCCGGGAGAAGCAGCGCGGTGCCCAGGCCGTCACGCTCGCCCTCGGTCTGCCGGTGGCGCTCGTGGCCGTGTCGCTCGGCGCGGTGCTGAGTGAGCGGGTCGTCGTCGGTGACGTCTTCTTCACCGTCCTCATCTTCTGCGCGGTCTACGCCCGCCGGTTCGGCGACCGCGGGACCGCCCTGGGGCTGATCGGTTTCCAGGTCTACTTCGTGTCCCTGTTCATCGGCGCCTCCCCCGGGAAGCTGCCCGGGATGTGGGCCGCCCTGGCCACCGCGTTCGTGTGCAGTGCCGTCATGCGGTTCGCCGTCGTCCCCGTGACCCCGGCCGGGCTCCTCGCACGGCTCCGGGAGGCCTTCCGCGTCCGGCTGGCCCAGCTCGTGACGGCGCACCTGGCGCTGCTCGACGCCGCACCGGACGAGGTCGACAAGGCACTGGAGGACGTCCGCGCGGGTACTGCCCGGCTGCACGAGACAGCCCTGATGATCCAGACGCGGTTGGAGCAGGGGACCCCCGACGAGTCGTCGGCGCGGCTGGTGCAGCGCCGGATCGCGGACGCCGAGATCGCCGCCGAGCGGCTGGGCCTGCTGCTGCTGTCCGCCCGCAGCGCCGAACGCGCGGACACGCTGACCCTGCACCTTCCGGGCGCGCCCGCTCCCGAGGCGGACCGGACGGCGGCGCCGGACGAGGCCACCGCCGGACTGCGCCGCGATCTGCTCGCGCTGCGTACGCTGGTCCTGCTCGCCGGGCCCGGGGTGCCGGGGACGGCGCTCGCGCACGTGCGCAACCGCCTGCTCGCCTACCGGGACGAGGAGAACCTGCCGGTGTGTTCTCCGGCCCTCCAGGACGTGTTCCGGGCCGTCGGCGAGTCGGCCCGTGCGGTGATGGGCCTGCGGATCGCCCTGGACGGTCCGCAGGACGAGTCGGACGACACCCCTGCCACGGCCCGTTCCCGGGAGGAGCTGGACGCCGAGGACGCCTCCATCGACGCCGGGAAGGAGGACCGGACGGCCGAGGAGGACACGGGGCTGCGACGGCCCACCACCCGGGCCGCCGTACAGGTCACCGTGGGCTCGTCGCTGGCCATCGCCGGCGGGGAGCTGCTGTCCTCCGAGCGCTGGTACTGGGCGGTCCTCACGTGCTGGATCGTCTTCATCAACACCTCGTCGACGGGCGAGATCCTGGTCAAGGGCTACCGGCGGCTGCTGGGTACGGTTCTCGGCGTGGTCGCCGGCATCGCGTTGGCCGCGGTGGTGGGCGGGCACACCTGGACGACGTTCGGCCTGATCCTGGTGATGATCTTCGCGATGTCCTACACGGCGCCGCTCTCGTACACGCTGATGTCGTTCTTCGTGACGGCGATGGTGGGGCTGCTGTACACGCTGCTGCACACCTACAGCTGGGAGGTGCTGGTGCTGCGCGTGGAGGAGACCGCGCTGGGTGCCGCCTGCGGGGTGGTCGCCGCGGCCCTGGTCCTGCCGGTGCGCACGGACCGGCGCACGAACGAGCTGCTGGGCACCGTGCTGGAGCGGCTCACCGAGGTCACCGAGGCCGCCGTCGACCAGCTCAGCGGCGGACCCGCCGTCGATCTGCTGGACCGGGCGCGGGAGCTGGACCAGGCGCTGGGCGATCTGCGCTCCGCCACCCAGCCGCTCACCCATCCGGTCACTCCGCTGCGGGGCCGACGGGACACCGCGCGGTACGTCGTCGCGCTCCTGGAGACCTGTGCGTACCACGCGCGCTCGCTGGCGGCCACGGCCGAGCTGCTGCAGACCCACCCCTCGATCGCGGCGGATCCACGGCTGCGCGGGGCGACGGGGCGCACGGTGCGCAACATCGCGGCGATCGCGGCCCGGGTCACGGACGGGGACGTCACGGCCAGGATCGAGACGGGGCCGAGCTTCGCCTCGTTGCTGGGCGGTTCCGGTGACGGCGCCTCGCGCTACGGCCGGATCACCGGCCGGGTGCTGCGGCACCTGGAGCGGCTGGACGAAGCGGTGGTGGGTCTCGCGCGCCCGCTGGGCGTACCGCTGGCGACGCGCGAGCGGTGACGGGCCTTCCGCGGCCGGCGGCCGGGCCCGCGACCTCGTGCGATCCGGTGGACGGGTCCGCTCAGAAGTCGGTGGGCAGGCCGCTGGCCTCGGCGATGCCGCGCAGTTCGTCGTTCTGCCGGTGCCGTTCCCTGATGTAGCCGGCGATCTCGTCGAGTCGGGACGGGTCGGCGGCCGTGGTCGCGTCGGTGACCACGCGGACCGGTCCGCTCTCGTCGACGTCCAGCTCGACCACCTCGTTGTCCATGCGGCCGGTGACGGCTGTGGCGATGACGAGGGCGGCCTCGTCGCGGATCTCCTGGGGCAGTTCGTCGTCGCCGCCGTCCAGGGCGACGTCGAGACCGGACAGGCGGTGTTCCTCGATCGCCCGGAGCACCGGCTCCACCACACGGAGCAGCAGGCGGTAGTCCTCGGTGTCCATCCGGATGCGCAGCAGGTCGAGGTAGACGTCCACGGGTCGGCCGTCCGGCGGGATCTCGGATTCACTCATCTGCACCGTGTTCCCTTCTTGCGGTCGCTCATACGACGGGGACGACTGGAGGCAGTACGGCTGAGGAGGTACGACCGGCGACGGCATGACGCTCAGGCACGCCCGCGGTGGGTGGTCGTCGTCCGTCGGCCCATCGCGTCGGCGCGCACGCGGGCGCAGCTTCGGCTGATGAGCCGGGAGACGTGCATCTGGGAGATGCCCAGCTGGTCGGCTATGCGGCTCTGGGTCATGTCCTCGAAGAAGCGCATGTACAGGATGGTGCGCTCGCGCTCGGGCAGGCGGCGCAGTCCCTCCTTGGCGGACTCGCGGTCGACCACGACGTCGTAGGCCGCGTCCGAGGCGCCCAGGGTGTCGGCCAGGCTGTAGCCGTCGTCGTCGGGCGACATCTCCGCGTCCAGTGACAGGGTGCTGAAGCTCTCCAGCGCCTCCAGCCCGGCTCCGACCTCTTCCTCGGTCAGCCCCGTGTGCTCGGCCAGGGCGGCGGGCGAGGGTTCGGGGCTGCCGGGCGTCTGGGTGAGGTCCCGCCGGGCGGTCCGTACCTTGTTGCGCAGTTCCTGCACCCGGCGGGGCACCCGCAGGGCCCACATCCGGTCCCGGAAGTGCCGCTTGACCTCGCCGGTGATGGTGGGGACGGCGTAGCTCTCGAAGGCTCCGCGGGCCGGGTCGAAGCGGTCCACCGCCTTGACCAGTCCGAGTGCGGCCACCTGGCGCAGGTCCTCGACGGATTCGCCGCGGTCGCGGAAGCGGCCGGCGATGCGGTGGGCCATGGGCAGCCACGCGGTGACGAGTTCGTCGCGGACGGCGTCCCGCTCGGGGCCGTCCTCCAGTGAGGCCAGCCGGGCGAACAGGGCCGCGGTGTCCGGAGCGTCTTCGTGGCGCCTGCGCGCGCCACGGGCCGTGGGGGCGGCCGCCGTCGCGGTGGCGGCCGGGGGCGTCGTGGTGGCGGGGGTGTCGGGGCGGTCGGTGGGCGTTTCTGTGAGCATGCGTTTTCGCTCCCGAACAGTGGATTTCAAGGTGGTCTACCGCGGGACGGCCGCTGCGGGGACGTCCGGAGGGAATTCCTCGGCAGCCATGGCTCTCCCGCTGGCGCGCCTCCGGTCCGAAGCACGACCCTCCGACTGCCCCCCCGCCGGTGGCGCAAACTCCGCTTCCCGGCACAATCTGCCGGAGGGGCTCGGTGAGCCTTCAGGGCAGGGGGACCACGGCGGTGATGCACTTGCCGCCCGTCGGCAGGTCGGCCACCCGCACGTCGCGGCACAGCCGGCAGACGATGGGCCAGCCCCGGCCGCCGGGTGTGAAGCGCCCCTGCCGGTCGGTCGTCGACCGTGCGACGGGCAGTTCCGCGCTGCGGTCGCTCACCGAGACGCGCACTCCGGGACCGGTGACGTCGACCCGGAAGTCGGTGATGCCGCCACCGTGCAGGATCGCGTTGGTGGTGAGTTCGGAGGTGACGAGCAGCGCGTCCGCGAGGGCCTCGGCGTCGCACGGGGTGCGCGTGGCGCGGCAGCGCTCGCACACCGCCCGCCACACGGCCTGGCGCGCCTCGGCCGGCCGCGGCCGGTACGGCCGCCGCACGTCGGCGCGGCGAGTGTCGGGCAGGGCGGTGTCGGTTCCGGTCGTGCGCTCCTCGCACATTGTTCGACTCCCGGTTCGATGAGGAATGTCATCTCTTTCGGCTCACCTGCCCCGGCGTCGGCAAACCTTCCGGCCTTTTTCCGGACGCCTGCCATTCCCGTGGCGCAACGGGGTAGGCGGACGTCATGACCGGTGTGGTGGACTCGGACGAACTGGTGCGGCGGATCCAGCGGGCGCGGGCCCGCGCCGCCCATGAGGAGCGGCTGTGGCGGGCGAGGAGCGCCGAACTCGAACGGGCCGATCCCGCGGAGAAGGGAGCCGCCGACATGCACAGGCTGGCGTACGAGGCCGTGCTGCGGGTACTGGACGAGATCCTGACTCCCGGCAAGTCCGATGTGCGGAGCTGACCGGCCGGTTCCGGGACCGCTCCCGGAGCCGCGGAAGTGAAACAGGTCACGTGACCCGGTTCTGGCGGCGCACACCCGCACAGATGGTTTATCGTTCACCCATAAGTGGTGACGGAGTCGACGCCCGTCCTCCCTCCACCACCTTTTACCGCCCTGGCTGGCTTCCCCCGTCCAGCCAGGGCTTTTACATGCCGAAGTGCCCCGGACGGCGGCAGCGGCTCCAATGGACGTAGGCACCGGTACCGAACGCCCGGCGAGGAGCCCTGCCTCATGACCAACGCGATCAAACTCCTGACGGCCCTCCCCCCGCCTCAGCGCCGACGTCTGATGGCACTCGCGCGGGAGGTGGTCTTCCCGGAGGACACCCGGATCTTCGAGGCCGGGGGCACCGCCGACCGTTTCTGGGTCGTCCGTTCCGGTGCGGTCTCCCTCGACCAGCGGGTGAACGACCTGCGCCGGGTGACGGTCGCCACGCTCGGCGCGGGCGACCTGCTGGGCTGGTCCTGGCTGTTCCCGCCCCACCGGTGGGACTTCGGCGCCGAGGCGTTCAGTCCGGTCCGCGCCTACGAGTTCGACGCGGCGGCCGTGCTCCGGCTGTGCGAGGAGGACCCGGCGCTCGGGCTGACGCTGGTGCGCTGCGTCGCCGAGATCCTCGCGCACCGGCTGGAGGCGACGCGGGTCCGGCTGATGGAGCCGCACACGACGCGCGGGCACCGCGCACTGTAGACCCGGCGCCCCGTACGGTCCGGCCGTGCCTCACACGCGGTAGCGGCGCAG
Organism: Streptomyces sp. NPDC050388; assembly: GCF_040655635.1. Classification (NCBI taxonomy): domain Bacteria; kingdom Bacillati; phylum Actinomycetota; class Actinomycetes; order Kitasatosporales; family Streptomycetaceae; genus Streptomyces; species Streptomyces sp. NPDC050388. Next base: position 31,919 of record NZ_JBFAKH010000067.1, on the reverse strand, counting down.
CGCCGGCATCGCGGCGGCCAGGGCGAGCATCACCACGACGACCAGGAGCCCGCCGCCCGCCACCGCCGTACGGGGGCCGAAGGCGGAACCGGCGGTACCGTGCAGGACGTCGGCGAGCCGGGGGCCGCCCGCGACGACGACGGTGAAGACACCCTGCATCCGGCCGCGCATCTCGTCGGTCGCGACGGAGAGCAGGATCGCCCCGCGGAAGACCATCGAGACCATGTCCGCGATCCCGGCGACGGCGAGGAAGGCCACGGCGATCCAGAGGCTGTCGCTGAGCCCGAACCCCGTGACGGCGACGCCCCACACCACCACGGATCCGATGACCATCCAGCCGTGCCGTCGGGCCCGGGAGAACGCGCCGGAGAACAGTCCGCCCGCCACCGCGCCGATCGGGATGGCGGCGAACAGCAGCCCCAGCGCGAACCCCTCGTCGTAGGACGCGTAGGTCTCGGCGGCGAGCTGCGGGAACAGGGCCCGGGGCATGCCGAGGACCATGGCGACGATGTCCGCCACGAACGACAGCAGCAGCACCGCGTGCCCGGAGATGTAGCGGAATCCGTCCAGGATCTCCCGGAGGCCCGCGCGCCGCGCCACCGTCGCGTCGAGCGGCGGCAGGGCGGGCAGACGGTGAACCGCCCACACCGTGACGCACAGCGCCAGCGCGTCGATCAGATAGAGCTCCGCCAGCCCGACGACCGGGATGAGCGCACCCGCGAGCAGCGGTCCGGCGATCTGGCCGGTCTGCATGACGGTGGAGCCCAGGGCGTTGGCGGCGGGCAGCTCCTCCTCGGGGACCAGGCGGGCGATGGAGGCGCTGCGGGCCGGGGCGTTCAGTCCCCAGAACGCCTGCTGCACCGCGAGCAGGACCATGAGCACGGCGACGGAGTCCAGGCCGGTGACGGCCTGCGCCCAGAACAGGACCGAGGTGACGGCGATGCCGGTGTTGGTGACCAGCAGGAGCTTGCGCCGGTCCATGGCGTCGGCGATCGCGCCGCCCCACAGGGCGAACACGATCAGCGGCAGCAGACCCGCCAGACTCGCGGCGCCCACCCAGGCGGAGGAGCCGGTGATGTCGTAGATCTGCTTGGGCACGGCCACGGCGGTGAGCTGGCTGCCGACCGCCGTGACGGCGGTGGACGCCCACAGCCGGCGGTAGGCCGGGCGGCGCAGGGGTCGAGTGTCCATGGCCCACCGGCGCAGGCCGCGCGGCCGGGGCTGCCCGGAAGGACCTGCCGTACGCGACGGATCCGACGGGCTTGACGGACCCGGCACGGCCCGCTCGGAGGCGGGCTCCTCGGCCTGGGGTTCGGTACTGCTCTCGCTGGTGTCCACGACCGTCCCGGTTGGTGACTACATCTTTTTGCCGGGGTTCACTATGGCAGGACCGGTGACGGCACCCGCCCGCCGTATCAGCTGCCGGCGATGAGCGTGCCGCCGAGGACGATCATGGTGGTCGCGACCAGGCCGTCCAGGATCCGCCAGGCGGTGGGCCGGGCCAGGAAACGGCTCAGCAGCCTGGCCCCGAAGCCGAGGGCGGCGAACCAGCAGAGGCTGGCCAGCACGGCGCCGAGGCCGAACGTCCAGCGCAGCGGCCCGTGGTCGGCGGCGACCGAGCCCAGCAGGAACACGGTGTCGAGGTAGACGTGCGGGTTGAGCCAGGTCATCGCCAGGCAGGTGAGCACGGCGCGACGGCGCGAACTCACGGCCTCGCCCTCCGCCCGCAGCCCGGCCTCGCCCGGCCGGACCACCCGGCGCGCGGCCAGGAGGCCGTAGCCGAGCAGGAACAGGCCGCCGATCCAGCCGACCGCCGTCAGCGCGCCGGGCCACGCCACGACCAGCGCACCGACCCCGCCGACGCCGAGGGCGATGAGGGCCGCGTCGGACACGGCGCAGATGCCGACGACGGCGGGAACCGCCTCCCGGCGGACGCCCTGGCGCAGGACGAAGGCGTTCTGGGCGCCGATGGCGACGATCAGGGAGAGGCCGGTGCCGAATCCGGCGGCGGCCGTGGTCAGGGCGCTGTTCATGCCGAGGACGCTAGAGGCACCACCCGGCGCAGTACAGCTAATGATCCTTACGTACCCTTAGCCGATGTGATGGACGACCTCCCGCTCGACCAGGTACGGACCCTGCTCGCCGTGGTGGACGAGGGCACGTTCGACGCGGCCGCGGCAGCCCTGCACGTGACGCCCTCCGCGGTCAGCCAGCGGGTGAAGGCGCTGGAGCAGCGCACCGGACGGGTGCTGCTGCTGCGCACGAGGCCGGTGCGGCCGACCGAGTCGGGAGAGGTGCTGGTGCGGCTCGCCCGCCAGGTGGCCCGGCTGGAGCGGGACGCGTACGCGGAGCTGGGGCTGGGCTCCGGCGGGGAGCCGACCCGGGTGTCGGTGGCGGTGAACGCGGACTCCCTGGCGACCTGGTTCCTCGGGGCCCTCACCGGGGTGCCGGGCGAGCCGCGCCTCTCCTTCGAGCTGCGCCGCGAGGACGAGTCCCACACCGCGGCCCTGCTGCGCGAGGGAACGGTGATGGCCGCGGTGACCTCGTCGCCGGAGGCGGTACCGGGCTGCTCCGTGCGGCTCCTGGGGCGGATGCGCTATCTCCCCGCGGCCAACCCGGAGTTCGCCGCGCGGTACCTCGCCGGGCCGCTGGAGGAGGCGCTGCCGCGGGCCCCCGTGGTGACCTTCGACCGGCGGGACGACTTCCAGGACGCCTTCGTGCGCCGGCTCACCCGCGGCCGCACCGGGGCGAGCACGAGCCGGCACCTCATTCCGACCTCGGAGGGGTTCGCCGAGGCGGTCGCCGCGGGCCTGGGCTGGGGCATGGTCCCCGAGACGCAGGCCGAGCCCCTGTTGCGGGCCGGCCGCCTCATCGTTTTCGCCCCGGACCGCCCGGCCGACGCGCCCCTGTACTGGCAGCAGTGGAAGCTGGATTCCCCGGCCCTGGCGGCGGTGGCCGAGTCGGTGGCGGCGACCGCGGCGACGGCACTGCGGAGTTGAGGGGGCGTCACGCCCGCCCGTCACCGGCCGGGTGGGCGTGGCCACGGTGACGTACGACACCGGAGCCGCTGTTTCATCGCGCACCGAGAGGTGACCCGTAGGGGGACAGGGCACCCGCAGGGTGCGTATCCACTCCGATCACAGGTGGTTTCCCATGGACGACTGGCGGACCCGCGCGGCCTGCCGGGACGAGGATCCCGACCTCTTCTTCCCGATCGGGACCTCCGGCCCGGCCCTTCTCCAGACGGAGCAGGCGAAGGCGGTGTGCCGGCGCTGTCCCGTCCGGCAGCAGTGCCTCGACTGGGCGATGGATTCGGGCCAGTCCCTCGGGGTGTGGGGCGGCACGAGCGAGACGGAGCGACGCGCGCTGAAGCGCCGGCTGAAGGCGCGGCGCGCCTGAGGCGGGCGGGGCCCCGTTCCGGCCCGCCCGTCTGCCGTTCTGTCCGCCGTGCCCGGACCGGGGGGCGGCGTCAGGCTCGCCGAAGGACCACGGGAAGAGGCCGACCATGAGCGTACGCGTGCGCCGTGTCTACGAACCGCCTGAGCCGGACGACGGTGTCCGCGTCCTGGTCGACCGGTTGTGGCCGCGCGGCTTGGCGAAGGACATGGCACGCGTGGACGAATGGCCCAAGGGGCTGACCCCGTCGACGGAACTGCGCCGCTGGTACCACATGGGCGAGCGGCCGTACGAGGAGTTCCGCGGGCGCTACGAGGCGGAGCTCACCGCTCCCGAGGTGGTCGAACTCCTGAACCATGTACGGGAGTTGGCGACGAAGGGACAGGTGACCCTGCTGACCGCGGCCAGGGAGCCGGCCACCAGCCACGCCGAGGTGCTGGCCCGCCTCCTCGACGACTGACGCGCTCCCTGCCCCGGTCGGCCGCGCCGGCTACGCCGTCTGACGCGCCGCCGCCCGTCCCGCCGCGCGCCCCGAGAAGAGGCAGCCGCCGAGGAAGGTGCCCTCCAGGGCGTTGTAGCCGTGGACGCCGCCGCCGCCGAAGCCCGCGACCTCGCCCGCCGCGTACAGCCCCCCGATCGGCTGCCCCGCGCCGTCCAGCGCGCGGGAGTCGAGGTCGGTCTGGATGCCGCCGAGGGTCTTGCGGGTGAGGATGTGCAGCTTGACGCCGATCAGCGGGCCGGCCGCGGGGTCGAGGATGCGGTGCGGGGTGGCCACACGGCCGAGGCGGTCGCCGATGTAGCGCCGGGCGTTGCGGATGCCCTGCACCTGGGCGTCCTTGGCGTAGGGGTTGGCGATCTGCAGGTCGCGGGCCTCGATCTGCCGGCGGACGACGGCCGCGTCGAGCAGGGGCTTGTCGGTGAGGGCGTTCATCCTCTCGACGAGTTGCTCCAGGGTCGGGGCGGTCACGAAGTCCGCGCCCCGGCGCAGGAACGCGTCGACCGGGCCGGGGGCACCCTTGCCCAGCACCCGTTCGCGCAGGAACCCGGCCCGGTCCTTGGCGGTGATGTCGGGGTTCTGTTCGGAGCCAGAGAGCGCGAACTCCTTCTCGATGATCTTCTGGGTGAGGATGAACCAGGAGTGGTCGTGGGCGGCGATGTCCTCGGTGGTGCGCAGGTGCTCGAGCGTGCCCAGGGTGTCGTAACCGGGCAGGCAGGGTTCGGGCAGCCGGCGGCCGAGGGCGTCGAACCACATCGAGGACGGTCCGGGCAGGATGCGGATGCCGTGACCGGACCAGATCGGGTCCCAGTTCCGTACGCCCTCGGTGTAGTGCCACATGCGGTCCCGGTTGACCAGGCGCGCACCCGCGCGGGCGCTGATGTCGAGCATTCGTCCGTCCACGTGGGCCGGGACTCCGGTGATCATCTCCCGGGGCGGGGTACCGAGCCGCTCGGGCCAGTGGCGGCGGACGATGTCGTGGTCGGCGCCTATGCCTCCGCTGGTGACGATCACGGCCTGGGCGGTGAGTTCGAAGTCGCCGGCCGCCTCGCGGCTGGAGGCGACACCGCGCGGTGCGTCGTCCCGGGCCAGCAGGGTGCCCCGCACTCCGCGCGCGGTGCCGTCCTGTACGACCAGTTCGTCGACCCGGTGACGGTGGTGGAAGGTGAGCAGCCCGTCGCGCGCGGCTCGCCGGGCGTGGCGTACGAAGGGGTCGACGACGCCGGTGCCGGTGCCCCAGGCGATGTGGAAGCGGGGCACGGTGTTGCCGTGGCCGTCCGCACGGAGGTCGCCGCGCTCGGCCCAGCCGACGGTGGGCAGGAACGAGATGCCGTGCCCGGCCAGCCAGGACCGCTTCTCCCCCGCCGCCCACTCGACGTAGGCACGGGCCCAGCGCACCGCCCAGGAGTCCTCGTCCTGGAGCCGGTCGAATCCCGCGCTGCCCTGCCAGTCGTTCCAGGCGAGCTCGAAGGAGTCCTTGATGCCGAGACGCCGCTGCTCCGGGGAGCCGACGAGGAACAGCCCGCCGAAGGACCAGAAGGCCTGCCCGCCGAGGTTGGCGGCGTTCTCCTGGTCGACGAGGGCGACCCTGCGGCCCCGGCTGGTCAGTTCGTGGGCGGCGACCAGGCCCGCGAGACCCGCTCCGACGACGATGACGTCGGCATCCATGGCGAGAAGTCCCTTCCTCATCCGCGTCGGTGCGCGGCCGGTTCGGTGCTGCCGTCGGTGAGCAGCGCGGTCAGCAGTTGTTTCAGCCAGGCGCGGGCGCCTGCGACGTCCCCGTCCAGCAGCAGTTGGACGGTGACTCCGTCGTAGGCGGCGACCACGGCGTGCGCGGCGTCCTCGGCGGTGCCGAGGGCGGCGGGCAGTCCGGTGTGGCCGCGGGCCCGCGCCAGCCGGTCCGCGACGGCCCGGCGCAGCCGCGCGCGGTGTTCCAGCAGGCTGCGGGACACCTCGGGGTCGCGGGCGGCGTGCACCAGGAAGTCGGTCTTCACCAGCAGCCAGTCCCGGTCGAGCAGCAGCACCTCGGTGACGCGGTCCACGGCGGCGGGCACGTCGAGGTCGGGGCCGTCCAGGGCGAGGGCCGAGGAGACCTGCTCCGCGATGAGCTCGGCGCGCTCCGCGTACAGGGCGAAGAAGAGTTCGTCCAGGCCCGCGAAGTTCGAGTAGAAGGCGCCCCTGGTGTAGCCGGCGGCCTCGCAGACCTCCTCGATCGAGACGTGCCCGAAGCCCTTGGCCGCGAACACGGAGAACGCCGCCCTCAGGAGGTTCGCGCGCGTGCGGGCCCGGCGTCCGGTCACCCGTCGCCCGGTCGCCGCCCGCCCGGCCACACCGTCCACGGTCATGCCGCCCCCTCCGTTCGATACGCGAACGTATCCGATGCACCGGCGTATCCAGAAGGGTCTCGCCGGAATCGGAGCACCCGTGTGGACATCGGCGTCCTGCCGGAAGCCTGTCGTCCCCGCCCCACTCCCCGCACACTGGGCCGCACACCTGTGGGGAGGGCGGATGGGCGCGGACACCGGGCGGCCGGCCGGCACCGGCCGGCGCGGCGAACTGGACGCGCTGCGTGCCCTCGTCGTCCTCGGCCTGGTCTTCTTCCACACCGCCCTGGTGTTCTCCCCGGACGACGACTTCTACGTCAAGAACCCGCAGACCACCGGCGCGGTGACCGTCCTCGCCGGGTTCGGCGTGGTGTGGGCGATGCCCATGCTGTTCCTCGTCGCCGGCCTCGGCGCCCGGCACTCGATCCGCCGCCGGGGGGCCGCGGGGTTCGCCCGGGAGCGCCTGCTGCGCCTCGGCGTCCCGCTGGTCTTCGGCACCGTCGTCCTGTGTCCGCTCCCGCAGTGGCTGCGGCTGCGCGCGGCCGGCCCCGGGTACGACGAGCCGTACGGGCGGTTCTGGCAACGCTTCCTGACGGTCCGTCCGGATCTCGCCGACTTTCCCTTCGTCCTGGAGGGGGATCACTTCGAGACCGGGCACTTGTGGTTCGTCGTGCTGCTGCTCGCCTTCTGCCTGCTGCTCGCACCGGTCGCGGGACCGCTGGCGTCCGCCGCCGGGCACATGGTTCCCGCGCTGGACCGCCACCCGGTGCTGCTCCTGCTGCCCGCGCTGCCGCTCGCCGCCGTCAACGCCCTGCTGGGCATGGAGGAGGGCTTCGCGGGCTGGAACCGCTGGGCGTATCTCCTGTTCCTGCTGTACGGGTTCGGGCTCGGCGACGACGAGCGCGTCCGCGCCCTGACGCGCCGCGCGGCCGCCCCGGCCGGTGTGCTCGGGTTGCTCCTGTTCGCCGCGACGGCACCCGGATTCGTCGCGGGGGACGACCCCTTCACCGCAAGGACCCCCTTCGCGCTGTTCACCCGGGCGGCGTTCGGGGCGGCGGGCTGGTGCTGGGTGCTGGCCCTCCTCGGCCTGCTGGACCGGCCCCGGAACGGGACTTCGGGGGCGCCGGACGCGACCGCCGGTGCCCGTCGGTACGGCCGCCGGTATCTGGCACTCGCCGCGCTGCCGTTGTACGTGCTGCACCAGCCGGTCGTGGTCGCCTTCGCCTACGGCGTGGTCGGATGGTCCGCGCCGATGGTCGTCAAGTACGTGGCGATCGTCGCCGCCTCACTGGCCGTCATCCTCGCCGTGTACGAGTACGGGGTGCGCAGAACGCGACTGACGCGCTTTCTCTTCGGGATGCGCCCGCAGCCCCGGCCCCACCCCACGACGGCTCCGACACGGCCGGGCCCGACCCGGCCGCCGGCGTCCTGATCTGCTTTGCTGGTGACCTCCGGACAGGACGGCAGGACGGCAGAACGCGGGGCGATCATGCGGGCAGATGTGCGGCACGTGGCCGACGGCACCCACCTGGTGCACGGCTCGAACACCAACTGGGTGATCCTCCAGGAGGGGGACGCCGTCACCCTGATCGACACCGGCTACCCCGGCGACCGCGAGCAACTCCTCGCGTCCCTGGCTGAGGTGGGCAGCGCACCGGAGGCGGTCACGGCCGTACTGATCACCCACGCACACACGGACCACCTGGGCTCCGCGGAGTACCTGCGGGCCGTGTACGGCACCCCTGTGTACGCCCATGAGGCCGAAGTCCCGCACGTCCGCCGGGACTTCCTGCACCAGGTGACCGTCGGGCAGATCCTGCGCAACGGCTGGCGGCCGGGCGTGCTGCCCTGGGCCCTGCACGCGCTGCGCTCCGGCGGCACGGCGCACGTTCCGGTCGCCGCCCCCGAGCCGTTCCCGCGGCCCGAACCGCGGTCCGACGCGCCGGGTCCGCCCCGCCCGCTCGATCTGCCCGGCCGGCCGGTCCCCGTGCACACACCCGGCCACACCGACGGGCACTGCGCCTTCCACCTCCCGGACACCGGGGCAGTGGTGTCCGGCGACGCCCTGGTGAGCGCTCACCCGACCTCCCGGGTGAGCGGACCGCAACTGCTGCCCGGCATGTTCCACCGCGAGCGGGCCACCGCCCTCGCCTCGCTGGACATCCTGGCCGAGTTGGAGAGCGACCTCCTGCTGCCCGGACACGGCCCCGCGCACGAGGGGTCCCTGCGGGACGCGGCGCGGCTGGCCCGCGAGCGCGCACTGGGCTGAGAGGACGATCACCGGTGTGACGACCCCCGGATCCGCCGGCTGGACGAACTGGGCTTCGCCGTCACCGAGATGCAGATCGAGCGCACCTCCGACGGCGACCCGGTCACCTTCGTGCCGGAGGTCGTCGACGCCGGGCACACCAGCGCCGACTGCTCCGCCCGACCGGGCTCGACACCGAGGAGAAGCAGGTCAAGCGGCTGCCGAACGGACCTGGAGAGCTGGAAGGCCCCTCAGGAGGACTGAGACCAGGACGGCCTCGGCGGCGCTTCCCGACTGCGCACGGGCACCGGCGCCGGGCAGCCTCCGAACGCCCGGAGGCCCCCCGCCCACCGCTGGTGCCTGTCCGAGCGGGCCCGGCACGGCATCGGTCTCGACACGGCGGTCGAGGACCGCGTCAGGAACGCCCTGCCCAGGACCCGGGAGGCACCGCGGCCCCCCGGACGGCTGGGTCAGGCCGGGGGTACCACCGCCACCGGGCAGTCGGCGTGGTGCAGGACGCCGTGGGCGACCGAGCCGATCCGGGCGCCGACGGCGGTGCGGCGCGCACGTCGGCCGACGACCATCAGCTGGGCGGTGCCGGCCACCGACAGCAGCACCTGCCCGGCGCTGCCCATCTCCACGTGCTCGACGACGGGCACCCGCGGGTGACGCTCGCGCAACGGCGCGAGGGCCGTGGACAGAGCCTTCTGCTCGTACTGCTCCAGGCCCCCGGCCTCGTCGACCTGGCGCAGTACTTCGGGGCTGTAGGCGAACATCGGCGGCAGGGTCCAGGCCCGTACGGCGCGCACGGTGGCGCCCCGCGCGGCGGCCGCCTCGAAGGCGAAGTCCAGTGCGGCGGCGCTGTCCTCCGGGTCGCCCTGCTGGCCGACGACGATCTCCCGTCCGGCGACCTCCCCCGACGCCCGGTCCCCGGCCCGCACGAAGACCACCGGCCGCGTGGCGTCGACGATCACCTGCTGGCCGACCGAGCCGACCAGGAAGCCGATGATCCGCCCGTGCCCGCGCGAACCGAGCACCAGCATCTCCGCATCCGCCGCGGCGCCGGCCAGGGTCTGTACGGCGTCCCCCTCCAGGACGTCGGTGGTCACCGCGAGATCCGGGTGCCGCTCGGTGATCCGGCGGACCGACTCGCCCACCGCGTCGCGCACCCACTGCCCCTGGGTGGCGGCGTCGCCGGCGTCGACGCCCTCGCGTGTCTGGAAGCTCCAGGCGTGCACCACCCGCAGCGGCCGTCCCCGGCGGACCGCCTCCCTCGCCGCCCAGGCCAGTCCGGCGAGGCTCTCCTCGGTTCCGTCGACCCCTGCCGTGATCGGGCGCGTCATGCGGTTCCTCCTGTGTCGTGTCCATCAGACGCGGTCCAGTCTTCCCCAACCTGTCTCCGGTGCTCTCCTCGCGTCCCGCCTGAAGCAGCCCGTACCCGAGCGGACGGTCGCGATCCCCCGTACGCCGGACCGACTGCCGGTGGAGTTCCGCGACGTCCTCGAGGGGTCGGCATGACCAGCGACCACGCCGTCGATCCCCGTGTTCCGCCGAGCGGCGCGGGGTGCGCCGAGTGCGACGCCGCGGGCGGCTGGTGGTTCCCTCTGCGGCGCCGCGCGCAGTGCGGGCACGTCGGCTGCTGCGACAGTTCCCCCGGTCAGCACGCCACGGCGCGCTTCAGGGCCTTGGGCATCCCGTGGTCCGCAGCTACGAACCCGGCGAGGCCTGGTTCTGGAACCACGCCACCGACGAGACGTACGAGTCGGGCCCCGACCTGGCCCCGCCCGCGAGCCCTCCGGCGGACCAGCCGTCCCCGGGCCCGGTCGAGTGCGTACCGGAGAACTGGGCGGAGCGCCTTCGCCGCTGAACGTTCCACGCGCCGGCGCCCGGCCGCCGAGGCCGTCCGGTGGTGGGGAGGAACAGTCCCGGACACCGCGCCGATGTCCCCGAGTTCGATTCCTGGCGGGATCTTGGCGGAGGCGGACCCTCCGGGTGAGGATGCCTTCATGAAGGGTGATCTGTTTTCCAGCAGGCACATGGTGCAGCCCGCCTCGGCCCCGGGCATGACGGTCGAGAACGCCCAGTGCATCCGGTACGTCGTCAACGGTGAGATGCACGCCCGGCAGGGTGCGATGATCGCCTACCGCGGCGGACTCCAGTTCGAGCGCAAGGGCCAGGGCGTGGGCGGCATGCTCAAACGCGTGGTGACGGGCGAAGGGCTGCCGCTGATGGCGGTGCGGGGGCAGGGCGAGGCCTGGTTCGCGCAGGAGGCGCAGAACTGCTTCATCGTCCAGGTCGAGCCGGGCGACGAGTTCACCGTCAACGGCCGCAACGTCCTGTGCTTCGACTCCACGCTGTCGTACCGCATCTCGACCGTGAAGGGCGCCGGCATCACCGGCGGCGGCCTGTTCAACAGTGTCTTCACGGGGCACGGCCTGCTGGGCCTGGTCTGCGAGGGCTATCCGCTGGTCCTCCCGGTGTCGCCGCAGGACCCGGTCTACGTCGACACGGATGCGATCGTCGGCTGGACCGCGGGCCTGGCGACCTCCCTGCACCGTTCGCAGTCGCTCGGCTCGATGCTGCGCGGCGGCTCGGGCGAGGCGGTGCAACTGATGCTGCAGGGTGAGGGACACGTCATCGTGCGGCCCAGCGAGGCCCCGCCGCAGAAACCGCAGCAGCACTGAGGCCCGTACCGGCGTGACGAACCCTGTTGACCTCGGCGGCCGGCCGGGTCAGGGTTCGTCACGGCGCGGATCACGCCCCGCGCCGGAAGGGGTTGTCATGATCGGGATGCCGGAGATCGAGGCCGCGGCGGAGCGGATCGCCGGACACGTGGTACGGACGCCGACGGTGCCGAGCCCCGGGTTGTCGGCACTGCTCGGCGCCCCGGTCACGGCGAAGCTGGAACTGCTGCAGCGCACCGGATCGTTCAAGGCGCGCGGCGCGGTGGCGAAGCTGCTGTCGCTGGACGAGGCGGAGCGGGCCGCCGGGGTCGTGGCCGTGAGCGGCGGCAATCACGGGATCGCCGTCGCGGTCATGGCCTCCGCACTCGACGTCAAGGCCACGGTGGTGATGCCCCGGTCGGCCCCCGCGCGGGCGGTCGAGGTCGCGGAGACGGCCGGCGCGTCGGTGCGGCTGGCCGACGACATGGACGGTGCCTTCGCACTGATGACGCGGCTTCAGCAGGAAGGGCTGACCCTGGTTCACCCCTTCGACGATCCGGTGGTGATCGCCGGGCAGGGCACCGTGGGGCTGGAGTTCGCCGACGACGCCGGTGACCTCACCGACGTCCTGGTGAGCATCGGTGGCGGCGGGCTGATCTCCGGTGTGGCGGCGGCGCTCAGGGCCCGGCGGCCCGGAATCCGGATCTGGGGCGTGGAGACGGAGGGCGCCCAGGCCATGTCCGAGGCGCTCGCGGCGGGCGGACCGGTGCCGGTCGCGCTGTCGTCGATCGTCTCCACCCTCAGTGCCCCGGCCGTGTCGCAGCTGACGTACGAGCACGTGTCGGCGCTGGTCACCGAGGTGCTGGTGGTGCCGGACCGGGAGGCCGTACAGGGTTCGCTGGACCTCGCGGACCACGCCAAGGTGTGGACGGAGCCGGCTGCGGGCTGTCTGCTGCCGGCGGCGCGCCGGGTGCTGGAGCGGGTCGGCGAGGGGGCCCGGATCGGACTGGTGGTGTGCGGGGGCAACGCGACCACCGGCGACATGATCGCCTGGGCGTCCCGTTTCGGGCTGCGCTGAGCCCTCCCCTCGGGCCCGGAGGTCCGCATCCGCTCGCTCCTTTCTTCCAACGAATTCCTTTGGACGAAGGACAGGAATCCGTCGTCGCCGGAATTCGGGCGCCGCCCCTTGAACAAAGTGCGCCCGGTCGCGCGTACCTCTGGCAAAGGCGGAAGCAGCGGCTCGGACGAGGGATGGCCATGGGCAGGGCGCACGTCTCCACACACCAGCCGGTCGCCGGGAGGTACCGGCTGGCCGAGGTCATCCATCGCGAGCCCCATCACGTCTGCTGGTACGCGGACGACATCGGGACGGGACGTCCCTGTCTGGTCACGCAGATCGCGCTCCCAGAGGAGCCGTCCGAGCCCGTGCGCCGCGCCCCCTCCCGTGTCCTGCGCACGAGCGAGAGCATGGCGCGGTTGTGTCCCGGACGGATCGCCACCGTCGTCGACGCCGTCGACGAGGCCGGCTTCCTGTGGACCGTCACCGCTTGGGTCGACGGCACACCGCTGGGCGAACTCCTCAGCGAGGAGGGCACGTTCAACTACGTACGGGCCGCGCGCATCGGACTGGAGCTGCTCGACGTGCTGGACGCCGCGCACGCGGCGGGCATCACGCACGGCGAACTCGGCCCCGGCCAGGTGTTCGTGCGGGAGACCGGTCCGGTCGTCGTCACCGGGTTCGGCCTGGCCGGCTCGACCCCGGCCGCCCGCCTCACGTCACCGTCGTACGCCTCCCCCGAACAGGCCCGTGACGAGCGCGTCGGACCCGCCGCGGACCTGTGGACGCTGGGCGCGATCCTCTACACGATGGTCGAGGGACGTCCCCCGTTCCGCGACCGGGGGCGGCCCGGGTCCACGCTGAAGGCGGTGGACCGGCTGCCGCTGCGCACGCCCGTGCGCGCGGGGCCCCTGACCCAGGTCGTTCAGGGCCTGCTCCGCAAGGACGTGCGGGAGCGGCTGACCCGGCAGGTGGTCCGCGAGGCGCTCACCCGTGTTCTCAGCGAGGACCCCGACGCGGCCCCGGGCGCGGTGCCGAGCCCCCGGCTGCGCGGCACCCGCACCGTCATCCTCGGGAACATGGGCCGGGAGTGGAGCAGACGGACGACGGTCCTCGGCACGGCCCTGGCCGTCGTCACCGTGGCGGCCGTCGTGCTCGCCGCGGCCCGGGGGCTGCCCGGAACCGGCACCGGCTCCGCCGCCGACGCGCCGGACACGCCGCCGGCCTCCGCCTCCGCGCCGGCCCCCTCTGCCCCCTCCGGAGCGGCCGAACCCGGCAAGCCGGTCGACCGGGGCACCTCCCCGCCGTCCGCCGCACCCGCCCCGGCCCCCTCGGGCACAGCGGGGCTCCCGGCCGGCTACCGCCTCTACCGTGCGCCGGAGGGCTTCTCCCTCGCGCTCCCCGAGGACTTCGAACGGTTGGACACCTCCCGCGTGTCCGACCTCGCCTACCGCGTCACCTTCGGCGTGGACGGGAACGCCCGCACCCTCGCGGTCACCTACAGCGAGCGGGTCGGCCCGGATCCGGTGGCCGTGTGGCGGGACGACGTGGAGCCGCCCCTGGAACGGACGGACGCCTACGAGCGGATCGGCTCGATCCGTGCGACCACGTACCAGGGGCGCGAGGCCGCCGACATGGAGTGGCTGTCGGCGGCCGACGGCCCCCGGCTGCGCACCTTCGGCCGCGGCTTCCTCCTGGGCGGCGGGCGCGGCTTCTCGCTGCGTTGGACGACACCGGCCGCCGACTGGGAGAAGACGGAGAACCAGGAGGCACTACGGACGTTCCTGCGCACGTTCCGGCCGGGCTCCGGCTGAGCGTCCGGTCCGCGGGGGAACGTGCCCGCTCCTGGTCAGCCGACGGCCAGCAGGGTGCTGCGTTCGAGGGCGGTGGCGAAGCCGTCGACGACCCGCTCGAGGTGGCGGGCGGTCTCCGGTTCGATGTCCAGGGTGCCGTCGGGGGCGGTGGCCAGGTGCTTGTCGAGGACGAACCAGCCGGGGGTGATGTGCTCGGCGCCCATCGAGGCGAGGACCGGGCGCAGTGCGTAGTCGACGGCCAGGACATGGGCGGTGGAGCCGCCGGTGGCCAGCGGCAGTACGGTCCGGCCGGCCAGGGCGTACTGCGGGAGCAGGTCCAGCAGGGACTTGAGCAGGCCGGAGTAGGCGGCCTTGTAGACGGGGGTGCCGATCACGACGCCGTCGGCGCGTTCGAACAGGGCGGTGGCCTCGCGGACCGCGGGGTGGCCGAAGTCGCCGCCGAGCAGCGCCTCGGCGGGCAGGGTGCGTACGTCCAGCGGGATCACTTCGTGCCCCCTGGCGGTCAGTCGCGCGTCCAGGTGGCGCAGCAGTCGGGCGGTGCGGGATGCGGCGGAGGGGCTGCCGGAGACGGACAGGACGGTGGCCACGGTGATCACCTTCGGGTGTGTGTGCGGGGGTGCGGGATGCGGTGGAGCGGGCCCGGGGGCCGGTGGCGGCCCCCGGGCCCGCATGCCTGCCGTGCGGCGGGCCGAGTGCGGGGTTTCGGCGTGACCCGGCTCCGGGTCGGCCGGTTCCTCAGGCGGCGCCGGCGAGCGGTTCCTGCACCCGGACGGCCACCTCGACGTGGCCGCCCCGGCGCAGGGTGTTGTAGATCGGGCAGCTGCCGGTGAAGAGGCCGACCAGGATGTCGGCCTCGTCCTGGTCGACCCCTTCGAGCAGCAGCTCGATCCGCAGGTAGGTGTAGCGGGTGGGGTCCTGCGGGTCCCGCTGGTAGCTGATCTCGGCCCGGCCACCGGTCAGGCCGGAGCCGCGTTCCTCGGCATGGAGCTGGATGTTGCTCAGGGAGCAGGAGGCCAGGGCGGACAGCAGCAGCTCTCCTGCCCCGACGGCCTCCCCCGGCCCTGTGCGGGCGTCGGAGACGAAGTGGTTCGTCCGGGCGGTCACCAGGAAGCGCCCCTGGGTGTCGGTGGTGCGGCCGGTGATGCTCGTGATGTCGCCTGCTGCTGTCATGCCGTGAGGTCCTTGGCGTCGCTGTGCGGGATCCGGTGTGTGGGGTGCGGTGCGGGTCAGCCGTTGTCGGCGTTTCCGTTCCGGCGGTCGCGCCACTGCCCGGCCTCGGGGCGCTCCAGGCCCAGGTGGTCGCGCAGGGTGGTGCCCTCGTACTCGGTGCGGAACAGGCCGCGGCGCTGCAGGTCGGGCACCACCTGGCGGACGAAGTCCTCGAAGGCGCCCGGCGTGTGGACGGCGCCCACGGTGAAGCCGTCGCAGGCACCCTCGGTGAACCACTGCGCCATGCCGTCGGCGACCTCGGCCGCCGTGCCGACGAAGGAGCCCTCGGTGCGGCCGCCGTACCGCTTGCCCAGCTCACGCAGGGTCAGCCCCTCGCGCCGGGTCATCTCCACGACCTCCTTGTAGTGCCCCTGAACACCGGGGACGTCGACGTCGGGCAGCGGCTCGTCGAGCGGCAGCTCCGAGAGGTCCACGTCCAGGTGGTAGGCGAGGGTCGACAGGCCGGCCAGCGGCGGGACCAGGTCCGCCAGGCGCTGCTCGGCCTCGCGTGCGGCCTCGGTGGTGGGACCGATGATGGGGGTGGCCATGGGGAGGATCTTGACGTCCTCGGCACGGCGGCCGTGGCGGACCGCCCTGGCCTTGATGTCCTGGTAGAAGTCCTTGGCCGATTCCAGGGAGGCGTGGCTGCAGAAGATGACGTCGGACCAGCGCGCCGCGAAGTCGCGGCCCTTGGGGGATGCCCCGGCCTGGATGATCACCGGGTAGCCCTGGGGCGGCCGGGGCGTGTTCAGCGGGCCGCGGACGTTGAACCACTCCCCCTTGTGGTCGATGGCGTGCACGCGGTCGGGGTCGGCGAAGAGGGGGGCCTCCGGGTCCGCCACGAGGGCGTCGTCCTCCCAGCTGTCCCACAGCTTGCAGGTCACCTCGAGGAACTCGTCGGCCCGCTCGTAGCGCTGGTCGCGGTCGATGTGCCGGTCCTCGCCGAAGTTGCGGGCCTCGGAGTCCTGGAAGGAGGTCACCACGTTCCAGGCGGCGCGGCCGTCACTGAGGTGGTCGAGCGTGGCGAAGGAGCGCGCCACGGGGAAGGGCTCGAAGTAGCTGGTGGAGATCGTGGCGGCCACGCCGAGCCGGGTGGTGGCGGCGGCGACCGCCGACAGCACCGGCGTCGGATCGAGCCGCAGGGAGCCGAGCGCGCCGTAGCGCAGCTGGCTGTCCATGCTGCCGCCGAGGCGGTCGGGCACGGACAGGATGTCCGGGAGGAACATCAGGTCGAACTTGCCCTGCTCGAGCACGCGGCCGATGTGCTGGTAGTAGGAGGCCGACAGCCAGCCGGGCTCGGACCCGGGGTGGCGCCAGCCGCCGGGCCGGCCGGGGCCCGCGGTCACGAAGGCCGCTAGGTGCATCTGGTTCTCGGGGGTGCTCACTGCGTGTTCTCTCTTCCGTGCTGTGGTGCTGTGTGTCCTGTGGTTCGCCCTGTCGGTCACTTGGCCAGTTCGGCGGCCACCGCCTTCTTGACCGTGTCGAACCGGGAGTCCTGCAGGAACCCGGTCACGTCGATCTTCGAGGGGTAGACGCCCAGGGCGTGGAAGCTGTCGGCGAGGTCCTGGGTGTTCTCGATCGCCTTGCGGTCCACCGGCGCGAGCCGGTCGGCGTTGGAGTCCGAGAGCCTCTTCTCCTTGGTCAGCTCGAGGAACACCTCGCGCTCGAGGTCCTCCGAGCCGAATCCGCCGATCTTGTCGAAGAACTCGACGCTCGCCTCGGGGCGGGCGTTGACGCGGCGCTGGGTGTCCCGGATGACACGCACCACCTTCGCCGCGGCCTCGGGGTACTCCTCGGCGAAGGACTCGCTGGCCACGTAGAAGGAGTAGTCGTAGGTCCTGACGTTCGGCAGCCTGCGGGCCTTGTGCCGGGCCCGGCCCAGGCTGATGGCCGGCGTCCAGCTGATCCAGGCGTCCACCTTGCCGTTGGCGAAGGCCGACTCGGCGTCGGCGGCCGGCAGGTTGACGTACTCGACGTCGTCCAGTCGCAGGCCGGCGGTCTGCAGGTACTTGATGAGGCTGTAGGTGCCGGTGGTGCCCTGCTGGTCGGCGACCCGCTTGCCCTTGAGGTCGGCGGCGCCGCGGATGGACGAGTTCTGGGGGACGAGGATCTCGACCTCGTTGGTGGGCAGCGGGTAGGCGGCGAGCGGCACGATGGGCACGCCCCCGCCGATCGCGTAGGCCACGGCGGTGGCGGTGGCGAAGGTGAGGTCGACGCTGCCGGCCTTGAGCGCCTCCATCACCGGCAGCGAGGCGGTGAACCCGGACGGCCAGGTGACGGTGGTGCCGCCGAGTTCCTTGCTCAGGTCCACGCCGTCGAACTTGTAGCGCAGGGCCGCCGGGGTGCCGGTCCTGCCGCTGCCGATGACCGCGTAGCGGAGCTTCTGCGGCACGCCGTCGGCCAGCGCCGCGTTGCCCGGCCGCGATCCGCCGCCGCAGGCGGCCAGCACCGGGGCGAGGGCGGCGGCACCGCCGACGGCCAGGACGCGGCGGCGCGAGACGTTTTTGGACAGGAGCGGGGAGGCTCCCGTGGTCGAACGGGAGAACGGACGGTTCACGGTCACGGTCGGGTTCTTTCTCGGTGGCGCGTTGCTCGGGCGGGCGGAAGCGGGGAGGCGGGCGGCGGTGGGGTGGGGCGCGGGGTCAGGCGTCGGCCGGGACGGAGGAGTGCGGTTCGAGGAGACCCTGGAGCAGTTCCTCCTTCCAGGCGACGAGGCGGGGGTGGCCGCGCCGCTCCCCGCGGGGCAGGTCGATGTGCAGGTCGCGGCCGACGGCGCCGTCGGCCAGCACCAGGACGCGGTCGGAGAGCACGAGCGCCTCCTCCACGTCATGGGTCACCAGCAGGACGGTGCGCGGCTGCTCCAGCCACAGGCGTTCCAGGAGCTGCTGCATGGCGATCCGGGTGATCGCGTCCAGAGCACCGAACGGCTCGTCCAGGAGAAGCAGTTCGGGGTGGTGGAGCAGGGCGCGGGCCAGGGCGACGCGCTGCCTCTGCCCACCGGAGAGCTCGGCCGGCCAGGCACCGCCGCGGTCGGCCAGTCCCACGGCCTCCAGCAGGGCGCGTGCCTCGTCCCTGCGGCCCTTGACACCCAGCAGCACGTTGTCCTCGACCGTGCGCCAGGGCAGCATCCGGTCCTCCTGGAACATCATCCGCACCATGGGGGGCTGTGGACCGGCACCGTGGAGCTGGACGGTTCCCGCACTCGGCTCCTCCAGCCCGGCGACGATCCGCAGCAGGGTGCTCTTGCCCGCGCCGCTGGGACCGAGGAAGGAGACGAAGGAGCCGGCTTCGACGTCCAGGTCGAGGTTCTCCAGGACCCACCGGTCGCCGTACTGCCGGCCCAGGCCGTCCAGGGCGAGCCGGGCGCCCGCCCGCGCCGGGGTCACTGGGTCGCCCGCGAGCGGTAGTTGGGGTGCCACCGGAGCACCCTCCTTTCGATGAGCCTGGTCAGGAGGTCGGCGAGCAGGCCGGCCAGGGCGTACAGCACGATGGCGAGGACGATCTGGTCGGTGCGCAGCAACTCGCGGGCGTTCTGGGCGAGGTAGCCGATCCCGTCGCTGGCCGAGATGGTCTCGGCGACCACGAGGGTCATCCAGGCGACGCCGAGGGAGTACCGGATGCCGGACAGGATGGTGGGCATGGCCCCGGGGACGGCGATGTCGCGCACCAGGCGCCACCGCCCCAGTCCGTAGGAGCGGCCGAGCTGCAGCAGCTTGGGGTCGACCCCGCGGATGCCGGTCACGGTGTTCAGGTAGATGGGGAAGAAGGTGCCCAGCGCCACGAGGAGGATCTTGGGTTCCTCCCCGATGCCGAACCAGGCGATCATCAGCGGCACCAGAGCCAGGTGCGGGATGGTGCGCACCATCTGCAGGGACCGGTCGAGGAGGATCTCCGTCACCTTCGACATGCCGACCAGGAAGCCCAGGAGCAGGCCGGTGGCCGCGCCCAGGGCGAAGCCCTGCAGGATGCGCCGCAGACTGGTGAGGATGTGGAACTGGAGCTCTCCGGTGGCGGCCAGATCGCTTCCCGCCCGCAGCACCGCTTCGGGGGCGGGGAGGATGGACGCCGGCAGGATGCCGGCCGCGGCGGTCCACTGCCACACCACCAGGACCAGCAGGGGAACGGCCCAGGGGCCGGCCGTGCGGGCGGTGCGCAGCAGCGCCCGGCGGCTGCGTCCGGCGGAGGACGGTCCGGCCGCCCCCTTCCTCGGTGCGCCGGGTCGTCCGACAGGACCGGCAGGACCGGGATGCGGTGGTCGGTCCTTGGCGAGCAGCGTCTGCTCGGGCATGGGAGATCCCCTTCAGGAGTGGTTCGGCCGCCCGTCCGACCGCTTGACCGGTGTGCGGCGGCAGCAGGGAAGGACTTCGGGGCCGTGTGGCGGTGAGGCCTTGGGGGCGGTGCCCGGAGCCGGCTCCCGGAGCCGTGCCGAACAGTGGACTGGGCGGGGCGAGCTGGGGCGGGAGACGGGACGCGCCTGCGGTCGGGCCGGGCACGGCCGCGCCCGCCGCTGTCTCAGCGGCCGGAACGCGGCAGGCGGAGCGCGCGTGCGGTCAGCAACAGCCCGTGCTGACGACGCGCATGAAGTCGATGTGCCGACGGCTCGTCAGGCTGTTGCAGAAGCGGGAGGTCGGTCCGGCTACCGGGTGCGCCGGGTGGGCGGCGTATCGCCCTGGCTGCGCGCCACGATGCATCAGAAGCTCCCGAAATCCCGTCAAGCGTGCATGGGTCATGCACTCGAACGCGGACCCGGACCTGAGGACGCGACGGTCCTCATGTCCGGATTCAACTGCAAGCAACTGTATACACATGTAGACAGTGGCAGACTATGGGCGTCTCGAATCGCGAGAACACCTGTCCGCCGAGAGCACCTCTTCGCGTGCGCCGACGACGGACCGGTCCTCGGCACGGAAGGGGAGCGACCAGTTTGAGCACCGCACGGGGAGACCGGGGCGCCGATACGGGCGCGGGCAGCCACTACGCCCGGATCCGGCAGAGCATCCTCGACGGCCAGTCACCCCCCGGAACCGTCCTGATCCCGACTGGTCTCAGCACGCAGTTCAACGTCTCGCGCACTCCTGTCCGGGAGGCGCTGATCCGGCTCGAGCAGGAAGGCCTGGTGACCCGGGCCACTCGCGGTTACGTGGTGCGCACCCGCACCCCCCAGGAGATCCTGGAGATCTGCGAGGCGCGCATCGCACTGGAATCGTCGGCCGCGCAGGCGGCCGCGACCCGTCGGACCGAGCTCGACCTGGCCCGGCTCGTCCACGTCCACGAGTCCGCCGCGGCGTCGACGGACCCCACGGAGCTGCAGGAACTCAACCAACAGTGGCACCGGGCACTGCGTGAGGCCGGGCACAATGCGACGATCATCGAGCTGATGGACCGTCTGGACGCCCAGTTGAAGGTCTACGACTCCGGCACCACCACCCGGCCGGACAACCTCACCCTGATCCTCGAGGAGCACACCCGGATCCTGGACGCGATCCGCCGCGGCGACGCGGCGGCCGCCCGGCAGCACGTCATCGAGCACCAGAGCCGCACCCGCGACCTGCGCCTCGCGGCCCTCGCGCGGTCCTGAGCCCACCGGTGCACGATCCACCGTTATCGCGCTCTCCGACCGGGGACTCGGTCGTCATGACACATATCGGATACACGATGATGACCGAGCAGAGCGGGCCCCGTGAGCTGGTCGGCCATGTGGTGCGGGCCGAGGAGGCCGGCTTCGACTTCTCCGTGACCTCGGACCACTACTTCCCGTGGCTGCGGTCGCAGGGTCACGCGCCGTACGCGTGGAGCGTGCTGGGCGCGGCGGCCCAGGCCACCTCGCGGATTCCGCTGATGACGTACGTGACGTGCCCGACGTTCCGGTATCACCCGGCGGTGGTGGCGCAGAAGGCCGCGACGACGCAACTGCTCTCCGAGGGCCGGTTCCGGCTGGGACTCGGCTCGGGAGAGAACCTCAACGAGCATGTGGTGGGAGGCGGCTGGCCGTCGGTGGATGTGCGGCACGAGATGCTCGAGGAGGCGGTGGAGATCATCCGTGCGCTGTTCGAGGGCGAGCACGTGAACCACCGCGGCACCCACTTCGACGTCGAGTCGGCCCGGCTGTGGGACCTGCCGGACCGACCGCCGCCGATCGGTGTCGCGGTCTCCGGGGAGCGGTCCTGCGCCCTTGCGGGTCGGCTCGCGGATCTGGTGATCGCCACGGAGCCGGAAGCCGGGCTGCTCGAGTCGTTCGACCGGCACGGCGGCGCGGGCAAGCCGCGGGTGGGACAGCTGCCCGTGTGCTACGACCCCGACCGCGCCACGGCCGTCGAACGCGCTCATTCCCAGTTCCGCTGGTTCGGCAACGGCTGGAAGGTCAACTCCGAGCTGCCGCACCCGGATTCCTTCGCGTCGGCCACCCAATTCGTGCGGCCCGAGGACGTCGCCGGCTCGATCCCCTGCGGCAACGACCCGGCGGACTTCGTCGAGGCCGTCCGCGCCTACGTGGAGGCCGGTTTCACCGAGATCGCCCTCGTGCAGATCGGCGGCGACACACAGCCGGGGTACCTCGACTGGTCGGAGAAGACCCTGCTGCCGGCGCTCCGGAGCACCTTCGGCTGAGCGGAACCCCGCCGGGGACGGACCGGGCGCGGCACCGAGGAGTCGCCCGGAGGGATGAGCATCCGCCCGGTTGCGGGGTAGCAGAGGGGTCTGTGTCGGTACTTCCCGGAGGCCCCCCTCGTGAACTCGTTCGTGCACAAGACCCTGGTGGTGGAGATCCAGGCGGGCGTCGCGGATCGCGTCCCCGGGCTCGCCCACCTGAGTTACGACCCCGCGGATCCCTTCGCCGTCACCCTCGTGTTCAGCCACGAGGGCCGGGTCCTCGCACGCTGGCAGCTGGACCGGGACATGGTCTTCGACGGCCTGACCCACCCGACCGGGACCGGTGATGTGCGGCTGCGTCCGGAGTCCCCGGGCGCGGGTCGGGAACTGCGGATGGAGTTCTTCGGTGCGGCCCACGCCGACGGCGGCCGGCACCACGCGGTGGTGTTCGCGTGGGCCGAGACCGTCGGGGACTTCCTGCGCGAGACGTACCGGACGGTCGCACCGGGACACGAGGAGGTCCACCTCGACGACTTCCTCGCAGACGTCCTCGCCGGCGGTTGAGGGATGACATCGGACAACGGACAACGGCGTCACCGCGTCGTGTGCCGGTGCCGGGTCCACAGCGGGAGCCCGAACCAGCACACCAGGTACCAGGTGACCACCCCGGCGACCAGGTACGGGACGAAGGCGTCGTGGGTCGCCACGCGCAGGATCAGCAGCAGTGCGGCGCTGGTGGTGGCGAGCAGCAGGACGAGGCCGAGCAGGGTCAGCCGGGACGCCCATCGCACCGCCTGCGGTTTGACGCGCCGCCCGGAGACGAGCCGGTGCAGCGAGACGGGGCCGATGAGCGCACCGGTGGCGCAGGCGCCGAGGACTACCGTGATGATGTAGATCGTCTGGTCCGTGTCGGACAGTTGCGCGTACTTCGGGGTGAACACCACCGTCAGCAGGAAGCCGAAGAGGATCTGGACACCCGTCTGCGCGACGCGGACCTCCTGGATGACCTCCTGCCACATCCGGTCCGCCCGCTCCTCCTCGGTCTCGTTGCGCCCCCTGCGCCTGCTCTCGCCCTGCTCCGGGTCCGACACGATGCCTCCTGGGTTGAACGCCCTCGGTCCCTTTCTTCCCGCGTCTTCCCCGTCCGCGGCCGTTCTCCCCGGTTCCGGGGCCGGTTCCCGGGCCCGGTTTGGGTGCCGGACGGCCGGTTACACGGACGCCTACGACATCGAGACCGGGAGGTTGTGGGACGTATGCCCGATACCCAGCTCACCGTGACACTCAGTGGCGAGGACGTCGGCGACGCACGCGTGGTCGTCCGGGCCCTCGAGCAGACGTTCGGGGCGCCGGACGAGCTTCCCTCCGACGAGAAGGCGACGGTCCACATGGCGACCTTCACCGGGGAGGCCCGGGCCGGGGACTCTCCCACGGTCCCCGGACACCTGTCCGCGCCGGTGGCCGTCACCGTGCAGGGCGCCCCGGGTGCGGTGCGGCGGGCGAGCGACACGCTCGCCCAGGCCTTCACCACGCGTGACGAGGGAGCCGCCTCCGGCGACCAGGAGCAGGAGAGGCAGCTGTTCCTGGAGCCCTGACGGTTCCGGGCCGCTGCCGGCGGAGTCCGCCGACCGGCTCTGCCGGGACTCCTACCAGCGGGACTCCACCTGGTCCTTGATCCGCCGTGCGTAGAGGTCGTCGATCGCGGCGAGCGTCCGTTCGGACAGCTCCGGGAGCCGGGCGGCGTGTGCGTTGGCACGGGCCTGCTCGGGCGAGCGGGCACCGGGGATGACGGTGGTGACGCCGGGCTGCCGGACGATCCAGCGCAGGGCCAGCTGGGCCGGGGTGTAGCCCTCGGGGGCGAGTGCGGCGAACTCGGCGGCGGCCTCGACGCCGGTCGCGTAGTCCACACCGGAGAAGGTCTCGCCCTGGTCGAAGGACTCACCGTGCCGGTTGAAGGTGCGGTGGTCGTTCTCCGGGAAGACGGTGTCCTTGGTGTACCTGCCCGACAGCAGCCCCGAGGCCAGCGGGACTCGGGCGATGATGCCGACGCCCGCCGCGCGGGCCGCCGGGACCACCTCGAGCAGGGGCTTCATGCGGAACGGGTTGAGGATGATCTGCACGCTCGCCACGTTCGGCCGACTGATCGCGGTCAGTGCCTGGGCGCAGGTCTCCACGCTGACCCCGTAGGCGGCGACGCGCTCCTCCGCCACCAGGGTGTCGAGGGCGTCGAAGACCTCGTCGGAGGAGTAGACGGGCGTCGGCGGGCAGTGCAACTGCACCAGGTCGATGCGGTCGACGCCGAGGTTGCGCCGCGAACGGTCGTTCCACGCACGGAAGTTGTCCAGCACGTAGTTCTCCGGGAGCTGTTCCGCCCGGCGGCCCATCTTGGTCGCGACCAGGACGTGCAGATCGGGCCGGCCGCTCAGGAACGACGCGACGGTCCGCTCGCTGCGCCCGTCGCCGTACACGTCGGCGGTGTCGAAGAAGGTGACCCCGGACTCGGCGGCGGCCTCCAGGACCGTGAGGGCCTGCTTGTCGTCGACCTCCCCCCAGTCCGCCCCGAGTTGCCAGGTGCCGAGACCGATCACGGAGGCGTGCTGACCCGACCTGTCGAATGTGCGCTCGTCCATGGCGTCAGTCTGTCATCCGTCGCGGCCCGGTGGGACGGCGGGACGAAGCGGTCCTGCTCAGACGCTCGCGGTCGTGCGGCATTCGGGGTGGCCCCAGCCGCTGTCGTTCTTGGCGATGGGCTCGCCTGCCGCGTAGGAGCGGCCGCAGAGGCAGCGGCCGGGGAACTTCGCCTTGATCGTGCGGGTCGAGGAGCCGCCGCGCGGCCGGGAGGACGCCTTGGCCGCGGAGGCGCGGCGTTTCGCGGCGCCGGCCGGCGGGGTGTCCGGGGAGGGCGGCGGCTCGGGCGAGCCCGCGTCGCTGCCCGCGTCCTGCTGGGCGGCGGCCGCCTGGCTGGCGGCCCGGTCGGCGAAGTCGTTGAGCCGGTCGCCGTCGACCTGGTGGGCCGGGACGTAGCGGAAATCGACGGAGCGGCCCTGCAGGAGTTCGTCGATGCTGACGACGAGTTCCTGGTTGGCGACCGGTTTGCCGGCCGCCGTGCGCCAGCCGTTGCGTTTCCAGCCGGGCAGCCAGGTGGTGACCGCCTTCATGGCGTACTGCGAGTCCATCCGGACCTCGAGCGGCACATCGGGGTCGGTCGCCGCCAGCAGCCGCTCCAGCGCGGTGAGTTCGGCGACGTTGTTGGTGGCTCTGCCGAGTGCGCCCGCCTGCCAGCGGACCGGGGTCTCGGAGGCGTCGGCGATCACCCAGGCCCAGGCGGCGGGTCCGGGGTTTCCCTTGGAGGCCCCGTCGCACGCGGCCACAACACGTTCACGCATGCGCCCGATCATGCCATGGCCGGGCGGTGCGCCGGTCCGGGCGGGCTCCTCAGGTGACGTCCGCCGTCCCGGGCGTCTCGCCCGTCGTGGTCGTGGTGTCGATCACCGAGAAGTTCGCGCCCTGCGGGTCGCTGAGCGCCGCGGAACGCCCGAAGGGGGTGTCCGTCGGCCCGAAGCGCAGGACGCCGCCGCGCTCGGTGGCCAGGGCCACCGCCTCGTCGCAGTTCCGGACGGTGAAGTAGATGTTGATGTACGGCGGCACCTCCGGCGGGAAGTCCTCCGTCATCTTCATCCGGCCGAGCACGGAGCGCTCGCCCAGGTCGTAGATCCGGAAGTCACTCTCGTCCTCGAGCTGCCTCGACCGGTAGGGGAAGACAGCGGGGAAGAACGCGTCGGTCTTCTCCGGGGCCCGGGTGAAGACCTCCGCCCAGCAGTACGCGCCGGGAACGGCCGTCGCCTCGAAGCCTTCGTGGGTGCCGGCCTGCCAGAGGCCGAAGACGGCCCCGCCGGGTTCACGGGCCAGGCACATCGTGCCGAAGTCACCGACCCGCATCGGTTCCATCAGCGGTTCGCCGCCGTTGTCCCCGATCCGGACGGCGGTGGCGGCGGCGTCCCGGACCGCGAAGTAGAGGCACCACTGCGACGGGCCCTCCTGGCCCGGCATGGGCGGCACGACGGCCGCCACCGCCTTGCCGTCGGCGTACGCCTGGGTGTAGTCGCCGAACTCCGACGACGCGCCGAAGGTCCAGCCCAGGACGTCTCCGTAGAAGGCCTCGGCGGCCTCGACGTCGTTGAACATCGCGTCGGCCCAGCAGGGTGTTCCCTCGGGTGGTACGGCCATGGCGGCGTGCCCTCTCCGGACGGCTGGTCGGTCCTTCGCGTCACGCTAGTCACCGCCGCCCGGACCCGCGCGCCGGGCAGCGGCCCGCGCGCTCCCGGTGAACGGCCTTTCCCGAACCGGGTCTTCCCCCCTGGGCCCTATCGTGCTTGCCTGGGGAACCGTTTTCGCCGGGCGGGGCGGGGGTCGCCGTATGCGCAAGCCGTGGGTCGTGGGGGTGGCGCTGGCCGCCGTGCTGCTCGGCGCGTGCGGGGACCCGTCGTCCGGGCCCGGGGCCGAGCCGCCACCGCCCGCCTCACCCGAGGCGTCGGCCACCACGCACCAACGGCCCGCGGCCACGCCCGGTCCCCCTTCGCCCGGTGCGGACGGCTCCCGGGACGTCTCCCCCGGCGCCGCGTCCGGCGAGCCGCCCGAGCCGCCCACCGTGCTGTACCTCGGCGACTCACTCGCGATGGAGAACCAGAAGGTCCTCGGGCGGGAACTGCGCGAGGACCTGCGCGCGCGGTACACGAGCGCGCCCTACTCGGGTACCACCCTGTGCGACTACCTGGAGGGTTCCGCGGAACGGTCCCTGGTCCCGGCGGCGGACAAGGCGGCGGCGCTGGTGCGCTCGCTGCGGCCGGACTACGTGGTGCTGCAGTTCTGGGGCAACGCCTGGGACTACACCCCCTGCATGGGCGGAATCACCCACGACGCCTCTCCGGAGGAGTACTTCGAGCGGTACGCGACCTCCGCGCGCCGGCTCACCGAGCAGATCCGCGCGGCCGGTGCGGCCCGACCGCCCCGGATCGTCTGGGTGTTGCAGGGCCCCGACCCGATCACCCCCGACCGGGTCCGCCGGGTGAACACGCTCTACGAGGACCACGCCGCCGCCTCCGGCGGCCTGGTGGCCGACGCGGGCGGCGTGGTGAGTCCGGCCGGGGCGCGCTACACCTGGTCGCAGTACCTGCCTTGCGACGCCTACGAGCGGGCCCATCCCGAGTACTGCACCCAGCAGGGCCGAGGCCGCACCGCCCTGCACCTGGACGACGACTACCTGCACTTCTGCCTGGCGCCCACGACGTCGACGCCGAAACCCTGCCCGGTCCGCTCCCCCGGCATCCTGCGCATCGCGCGGGAGATCACCCGGGTGATCGCGGAGCATGTCCGCTCCCGCTGACGGGGCGCGTCAAAACCGTTCGACAACAGGCGCGTTCACCACTGGGGGGACGGCGTGTGTGCCACGGGGATGCGTCCGACGAACCGGATGAGGTGGGCATCGACGCCGCGCTCGTCAGCCGGCTCATCTCCGGGCGGTCCCCCGGGTGGGCCGGACGCCGGTGCGTCGCCTGCGGTCGATCTCGCTCATCCGACTGCCGTACCACTGGGACACCAGCCCGGCACTCATGGCGAACTCACGGCATGTGATCAAGGAGATCCCGGCCGAGCGGGCCCCACGAGGGCGGTGATCCGCTCGGGCCCGGCCGCCGTCGGCCGGGCGGGACCCGTCCGTGGTCCCGCCCGGCCACACCGGCGTCACTCGCCCGCGTACGCCTTCTCCAGGGCGGCGATGTCGAGCTTGCCCATCGACAGCATGGCCTTCATGGCGCGGTCCGCCTTCTCCTGGTCCGGGTCGCTGATCAGCTCGGTCAGCCGTACCGGGGTGACCTGCCAGGACACGCCGAACCGGTCCTTGAGCCAGCCGCAGGGGCCGTGCTCCCCACCGCCCTCGACGAGCTTGTCCCAGTAGTGGTCGACCTCCGCCTGGTCGGCGCAGTCGATCTGGAAGGAGATCGCCTCGCTGAAGGTGAACTCCGGTCCGCCGTTCAGCGCGACGAACTTCTGTCCGTTGGCCGTGAACTCCACGGTGAGGACGGAGCCCGTCGTGCCGTACCCGGACTCGGTGTACCGGAGGATCCGGCCGACGCTCGAATCCTTGAACACGGAGACGTAGAAGTCCGCGGCCTCCTCGGCCTGGCCGTCGAACCAGAGACATGTGGTGAATCCGTCGGTGGTCACGGATACCTCCCGGGGTGTGGAAAGGGCGTGGAACGCGGTCGTCAGTGTCGACCGGTCCGCCCCCCGGAACTCATCGGTCGGCGGCGCTCTGCCCCTGGCGAATCTGCCGCGGGCAGAGAAATCCCCGCGGGCCGCCGCAGCCGGTCAAGAGTGAGGG
Source organism: Streptomyces sp. NPDC050388 (assembly GCF_040655635.1). Taxonomy (NCBI): domain Bacteria; kingdom Bacillati; phylum Actinomycetota; class Actinomycetes; order Kitasatosporales; family Streptomycetaceae; genus Streptomyces; species Streptomyces sp. NPDC050388. Next base: position 3,748 of record NZ_JBFAKH010000067.1, on the reverse strand, counting down.
CACACGGCCGCACCGGCCGTGTGCCGAAGAGCAACACGGCAACAACACCGACCACACCGATAACTCTGACAACACCGACAACACGGGAGCGCCGATGTCTCCACTCACCGCCGGCCGGTCGCCGGCTCCGCTGCCCCGGGCCGAGGAGGGCGACACCCCTTTGACCCGGTTCGACGACCATCTGGCCGCGCAGCTCCTCGCGCAGCGGATCGTGCTGCTCGGGACCCAGGTCGACGAGGTCTCCGCCAACCGGGTGTGCGCGCAGCTGCTGATCCTGTCCGCCGAAGACCCGCGCACCGACATCAGCCTGTACGTCAACAGCCCCGGCGGCTCCGTGCACGCGGGCCTGGCGATCTACGACACGATGCGGCTGATCCCCAACGACGTCTCGACGCTCGCCATGGGATTCGCGGCCAGCATGGGCCAGTTCCTGCTGAGCGTCGGCGCACCGGGCAAGCGGTACGCCCTGCCCCACGCGCGGATCATGATGCACCAGCCGTCCGCCGGGATCGGCGGCACCACCGCCGACATCGAGATCCAGGCGGAGAACCTGGAGTTCACCAAGCGGACCATCGAGCGGATCACCGCCGAGCACACCGGCCAGTCGGCGGAGACGATCTCCCGGGACGGCGACCGCGACCGCTGGTTCACGGCCGAGGAGGCCAGGGAGTACGGCATGGTGGACCGGGTGGTGGAGTCGCTGGACGATGTCCGGCCGGCCGTGACACGACGCCGGATGGGGCTGTGACGATGGGTACGTACACGATCCCGAACGTCGTCGAGCGCACCCCGCAGGGCGAGCGGTCCTACGACGTGTTCAGCCGGCTGCTGTCCGAGCGGATCATCTTCCTGGGCACCGAGATCGACGACGGGGTGGCCAACGTCGTCATCGCGCAGCTCCTCCATCTGGAGTCGTCTGCGCCGGAGAGCGAGATCGCGGTCTACATCAACTCCCCGGGCGGCTCGTTCACCTCGCTCATGGCGATCTACGACACCATGGCGTTCGTACAGGCGCCGATCTCTACGTACTGCGTCGGTCAGGCGGCGTCCACGGCTGCGGTGCTGTTGGCCGGCGGGGACCCGGGGCGCCGGTTCGTGCTGGAGCACGCGCGGGTGCTGCTGGGCCAGCCGGCCACGGGCGGGCAACGGGGCACGGTCTCCGATCTGTCGCTGCAGGCCAAGGAGATGCTGCGGATCCGTTCGCAGGTGGAGGAGGTCCTGTCCCGGCACACGCACCACGACGTGGCGACGCTGCGCGCGGACATGGACCGCGACAAGGTGTTCACCGCGCAGGAGGCCGTGTCCTACGGCCTGGCCGACGAGGTGCTGAGCCGGCGCCTCGTGGGTGGGTGAGGCGCCGGGCCCGGCACGGTCGCGTCAGGCGGCCAGGCACAGCCCGTCGTACGAGGCGCGGGGGACGCTCCGGTTCGCGCCCCGGCCGGCGGGAGCACGCAGGCCGGTGACGCGGACGAGTTCTCCCTGCGCCCGCGACAACAGGTCGCCCAGGCCCAGTCCTAGGGCCTGGGCGGCGGCCGCGAGGACCTCCGACGATGCCTCCTTGCGGCCCCTCTCCACCTCCGACAGGTACGGCATGGAGATCCGGGCCGTGTCGGCGACGTCCTTCAGCGTCCGTTCCTGGGCGAGCCGCTCACGCCGCAGCACGTCGCCGACCAGGTCGCGCCACAGTGGCTCCCTGGGGACCGGAGCGGAAGACGGAGCGGGGACGGTGGGGGCCGGGCCCGGCGGAGCCGCGGCCCGGCGCGCGGGCTCCGGGCGTGCGGCCGCGGACCGCAGGGGGATGACACGGGCGGCGAGGGGCGCTTGATTGCTCACTCCTCCAGCCTAGGACTTGTCCGGTCGCTCACGCCGCTCGATAAGGTCAGCCGGTGGAGGGGCCTGATGAGTGCGGTGGAGTTGAGTCGGGTGGAAGCGGTCGCGCTCGTGCAGCGGATCATGGAAGCGGACTACGCCTCCGAAGACGAGGTGAACAACTGGCTGGACAGGCTCGACAGAGCTCTGGCCTGCCCGTCCGGTCACGTCAGCGACCTGGTCTTCTGGTCGCCGGAGCGGGAGTTGTCAGCCGAGGAAGTGGTCGACCAGGCCTTGGCATGTCGGCCGATTTCCTTGTGATGCCGGTCCTCAGTTACGGAGCCAGATCACGAGGGCTGCCGCGGTGGCGGTGCCGAGGAAGACGTAGCCGCGTTTGTCGCAGCGAGTGGCCACTGCCCGGTGCTGCTTCAAGCGGTTGATCGCCCGTTCGACGGTGTTGCGTTTCTTGTACCGCTCCTCGTCGAAGCCGGGGCCGTCCGCCGTGTGAGCCTTTGCGCAGGCGGGCGGCCCGGCTGTCGGTCTTCTCCGGGATCGTGTGCCGGATACCCAGGCGCCGCAGACAGTCGCGGCAGGGCCCGTTGCTCTAGGCCTTGTCCACCGCGACGCTGTCCGGCACCTTGCGCGGCCTGCCCAACCCGAGCCGGGGAACGCGGATCTTCTCCAGCACCTGCTGGAACTGGGTGCAGTCGGCCCGCTGTCCTGGTGTGACGACAAGGGAGAGCGGGCGGCAGCGGCCATCGGTACTCAGGTGGAGCTTGCTGGTGAACCCGCCGCGAACGGCCCAGGCCCTCACCTCCTGCACCACCTCCCCCAGGCGGGCGGTGAGGCTCTGCCACGGCGTCTCGTCCTGGTGTTCTGACGGGGCGGCCCCCTTTGACGCCGGGACCGGCGGCAGGTCGGTGCGGGCACCGGCCGCATGCTGGTGGGCGCGGACGATGGTGGAGTCGACCGAGGTGTCCCAGTCGATCTCACCCGCGGCGTCGGCTGCGGCCTGGACCTGCTGGAGCAGGCGTTCCCAAGTGCCGTCGGCCGACCACAGCCGGTGGCGCTCGTAGACCGCCCAGGTTCAACCAGTCGTTGCAACACCCCTGCTCAGAGAGGTGTGTTGTGGGACGACCAGCGGGTTGGATGTGCAGTGTTCATCCGACGTCGCGTCAGGGGGCGCATGGTGGCTGAATCGGGCAGGGTCCCCAGGCTGGCGAATCAGGAGGGACCACGGCTGCGGCAGATCGTGGTCCGCGGCAGGCCGTATCCGAACCTGTTCAGCTGGGCGATGCCCTCGAACCGCACAACAGCCAAGCAGGCCCGCTCCCCAGATGACTGTTCGACAGCTGCGGGCGAGTACCGCAGTCCGTATCGGTAACTCACCCGCAACTACGCGATCATTTACCGACACGCCCGCATCGGCCGTGCCGACATCCCCGAGCGGGCCTCGTGTCACTTGTGCCAGAACAGGTGGTGCGTCACGCCGCTCGGGCTGGGCACGACCTCCAGGTGGAACCGGTCGAGCAGTTCCTCGGGGGACTCCCACAGTCGTAGTCCGGACCCGAGCTTCACCGGCGAGACCGCCACGTGCAGGGTGTCGACGAGGTCGGCGTCGAGGAACTGCCGGATGGTGGTGACCCCGCCGCCGAGTCGGACGTCCTTGCCCTGCGCCGCCTCCCGCGCCTGCTCGAGGACCGCGACCGGGTCGCCGTCGACGAAGTGGAACGTGGTGTCGGAGAGCGTGAACGACGGGCGCGTGTGATGGGTCATGACGAACACCGGGGTGCGGAACGGCGGCTCGTCACCCCACCAGCCGCGCCACTCATGATCCTGCCAGGGAAGCCTTCTCGGCAACGTGACGGTTGCGGTGCGTGATGATGCCGGACGGCGGGATGGCGACTCGGCGTCAGACATGAGTGAAGCCCCTGGTAGG
>NZ_JBFAKH010000066.1:0-45501 GCF_040655635.1 Streptomyces sp. NPDC050388 | reverse complement strand
GCTTGGGGCGGGACATCACACACCTCCCGATCGGCACGAACTCGCACCAGTGCACCCAGAATAATGCAAACACCCTATTTTGTTAGGGGCTCTAAGGCTGTCCCATAAAGGATCTTCAGCGGGCTGAGGCTCGGTCCGGGCACACAGCTTAGTTGGGCGGTCTACTCGTGTGCTGCGCTGCTTCAGGCCCCTGAGGGGAAGTCAGGGTGGCCGGTGTAGGGCGAGGCAAGGTCACGCAAGTCGTCGCACGGCCAGGGGTCGTGGGCGTGACGGGCCAGGATGCGCCGCTTGGCCTCGATCTCGCGCAGGACGCGGGCCGGGTCGTGCAGAGCCACATGCAGAGCGATCGTGGGGTGGAAACCGGAGAGGTCAACCTGACAGAAGTCGACCGTGCGTCCGCGGGCGGACCACTCCCCGCATCCGTCACCGTCGCAGCGCCGGGCCAAGTCGGCCTCCTCATTCAGCCGCGCCTCGAGGAACCTCACCAGGTCTTTATTCATAGGGGCATTCTCGATGTTGTGTCGGGCACCATGAAACGATCTTGTCGTGTCTGGTGTGCTCACAGCGGCGCAGCCCTCCTGGACAGCCCCGTTCAGCGGACTGAGCCCGCGCCAGTTCGACAAGCTGACCACCGCGCTCCGGCGCGAGGGCGCCGACCCGGTCCGCAAGGGCCGGCCGTGGAGCCTGCCGCTGGAGGACCGGGTGCTGCTGGGCGCCGCCTACTGGCGCACCAACCTCACCCTCGCCAGGTGACCGGGAAACGACGCTGGTCAACCGGCATGCCGTAGATCATTTACGGGACAGCGCTTGGGCTGCGATGACCTCGTCACGCAGAAGAGGCGGCCGTCCAGCAGATCTCCCCGACATCGACGGCCGGGATGGTTGCGAGGGCGCTTTCGGCGAGGTGCTGAAGGTGATCGTGGAGTCAACCAGGGTAAATCCAGAACTGCTTCCACGACATCCGGCCCGATGTCCTGCGGACACAGTCGCGAAGGGGCGCTCCGGAGTCGGCTGCGACGCGGGCCGTGTTCATCAGCCGGAAAAGCGTTTGACGCTCACCAGCGTCCGGCGATCGGATGGCGCCCCATGAGCGCAGGGCAGATGCATCCCGGCCAACATCCCATCGACGACGGCCTCGTACGGCGGCTGATCGTCGGGCAGTTCCCGCAGTGGGCCGGGCTGCCACTGGAGCGTCACTCCTCCGGCGGCACGGTCAACGCCATGTACCGGCTGGGCGAAACCATGGTGGTGCGGTTGCCGCTGGTGCGGGGCGGAGCCGAGGACGTGGCGATGGAGCAGGAGTGGCTGCCCCGCCTCGCGCCCCTGCTGCCCACGGCCGTCCCGGAGGTGCTCGGGGCCGGGGAGCCCGCCGAGGGGTATCCGTGGCCGTGGTCGGTGTACCGATGGCTGGCGGGGGAGCTTCCCGAAGCAGGGGCACTGAGCGAGCCGGTGCTGCTGGCCAAGGATCTGGCCGAGTTCGTGGCGGCGATGCGGAGCATCAGCCTGCCGGGGGCGCCGCAGGCCCACCGCGGCGGGCCGGTCAGCTCGCTCGACGCGGAGACCCGGGCGGCGATCGAGGAACTGCGGGGGATCCCGCAGGAGGACGTCGACTGCGACGCCGCGTCCGCCGTGTGGGAGGACACGCTGCGGACCCCCGACTGGGACGGGCCGCCGGTGTGGCTGCACGCCGATCTGATGCCGGGCAACTTGCTGGTCGACGGCGGCAGGCTGGCCTCGGTGATCGACTTCGGGTGCGTGGGAGTGGGAGATCCGGCCTGCGATCTGTTCCCGGCGTGGAATCTGCTGCCGCCCGATGCGCGGGAGGTCTTCCACGAGGCGCTGGGCGTGGACGACGCGACCTGGATCCGCGGCCGGGGGCGGACGCTGTCGCAGGCGCTGATCGCGCTGCCGTACTACCGAAGGACGAACCCGGTGATGGCGCACAATGCCCGGCACGTGATCCGGGCGGTGCTGGGAGACGGGTGAGACCCCGAGGTTCCGCCCGCAACGCAGGGCTGAACGTCGTCGAGAGCCGGCACGGCGGGGACTCTCCGCCTGTGTGCGTACAGGTCAGGTGTGCACACCTGCTCCCCTTCTGCCAGGGCCCAAGGTCCCTGTCCCCCAGGGACCTTGGGGCATATGCCCCTGATGCCATACTGACCTGCGATTTCTCCCGTCAGAAACCGGCGGTTCGGCGCCCGTTCGCCGTCGAGCCGCTCCCGCACCCTCGACACGTCGCTCAAGGAGCCCAGCCATGTCCCGACTCTTCCGCCCGCTTCCGGCGAAGGCACCGCGCCGGTCGGGCCGGTGGGTTCCCGTTCCTGTTGCCACCCGAGGCTGGACCGGACCCGGCTCCGTGCAGGTACCCGTCGTCGGGCGCGAGACGGGGAGGGCCCGCTGATCATGAGCGCGGAAGACAGGACGTACCACACACTCCTCGCCCGGCACGACGCGATGCGGCTGCGTCAGCAGTTGCTCTCCCCCGGGAGTGACCCGGGCACCGGCCGCGGCGTCCGACCCCCGGCCGAAGAGGCGTACGACGTGGCCGCGGACCAGCAGATCATCATGCGTGACCTGGACCTGGTGGCTCCGCTCGACGAGCTGATCGACGACCTGTACCGGGCGCTGTTCGCACGGCATCCCTCACTGCGGTCGCTCTTCCCCGCCACGATGGCGTTCCAACAGGCGCATCTGGCGCGGGCGTTCCGGTACCTGATCGAGCACCTGCACCGCCCCGAGGAGATCACCGAGACCTTCACCCAGCTCGGCCGCGACCACCGCAAACTCGGCGTGCGCCCGGCGCAGTACGCGGCGTTCAAGGACGCGTTGCGCGAAGCGCTGCGGGGCCGCGCGGGCGAGTACTGGAGCCCCGAGCTCGAACGGGCCTGGATGCGGATGCTGCAGCTCGGTGTCACCGCCATGGTCCGGGGCGCGGAGGCCGCGCTGCACGAACCACCGTGCTGGCGGGCCACGGTGACGTCCCATCGGCTGTACGGGCCGGACCTGGCGGTGCTCCGCCTCCTGCCGCACGAGACGTTCCGGTACCGGGCCGGCCAGTACACCACGCTGGAGTCCGCCCGGCTGCCGCACACCTGGCGTCCGTACTACCTGGCCGACGGGCCCGGTCCGGACGGGGAGCTCGAGTTGCACGTCCGGCGCAGTGGCCCCGGTGGGGTCAGCGAGATGCTGGTGCGCCACACCGCACCCGGGGACGAGGTACGGCTCGGGCCGCCGAAGGGCTGCCTGACGCTCGACGCGGAGCCCCTGGACACCTTGCGGTTGGTCGTCTGGGACACCGGCTGGGCCGCGATGAAGGCGCTGCTGCAGGAGCTGGACAGCAGCGTGCGGCAGTCGTCCGCACACCGTGTGCGCCGCCGCGTACAGCTCTTCCTGGGCGCCGACTCGCTGTCCGACCTTTACGACCTCGGGTATCCGACGGGCCTCGAACAACGCCACTCATGGCTGACCGTGGTCCCGATGACGGGCGGGGCGCCGACCGAAGGCAGGTACGACCGGCTGGTCCACGCGGTGACCCGGAGCACCCCCCTCACGGAGGGGCGCACCCAGATCGCCGGGCCGCCGGACATGGTCCGTTCGGTGGCGGCCGGGCTCGTCCACGCCGGGCATCCCGCCGAACGCATCGTCCACGACCTGTTGCCGGTCGGTCCGCACGTTGTGCCACGGTTCACCCAAGGGCACGGGTCGGCCGGGGACTTCACGTTCCCGGGGCAGCAGGTCCCCGCCTGAACCGGCCGCCGCGACAGGCAGCGGCAGCTCATGAGGGTCAGCGGACCTGCGCGGCGAACGCCTCGTAGGCCTGGTCGTCGAAGAGGACGAACCGCACTTCCTCGACCGACGTCTCCGTCGCCCGCACCGTCTCCACGGCGATCCGGGCGGCGTCCTGCACGGGCCACCCGTAGATGCCCGCGGAGACCGCCGGAAAGGCGACCGTACGGGCCCCGAGTTCGTCCGCCACCCGCAACGACTCCCGGTAGCACGAGGCCAGCAGCTCCGACCGGTCCTCCTCCCGGGTGTACCGCGGGCCCACCGTGTGGATCACCCAGTGGGCGTTCAGGTCGCCCGCGGTGGTGGCGACGGCCCGGCCGGTGGGCAGGCCGCCGCCGTAGGAGGAGGCGCGGAGGCGGCGGCACTCCTCGAGGATCGCGGGGCCGCCGCGGCGGTGGATCGCGCCGTCGACGCCGCCCCCGCCGAGCAGGGAGGAGTTGGCCGCGTTGACGACGGCGTCGACGTGCTGGCGGGTGATGTCGCCCTGGACGAGGGTGATGGTGGTCAAGACTGGCGCAGCCTCCTCCAGACGGCCTTCGCCGCGTTGTGCCCCGACATGCCGTGCACTCCGGGGCCGGGCGGGGTGGCCGACGAGCAGATGAACACGGCCGGGTGCGGGGTGGAGTACGGGAAGAGGGACAGTTTGGGGCGCAGCAGGAGCTGGAGGCCGCTGGCCGCGCCGGAGGCGATGTCGCCGCCGACGTAGTTGGCGTTGCGGGCGGCGAGTTGGGGCGGGCCGGCGGTGGCGCGGGCCAGGACGCGGTCGCGGAACCCCGGGGCGAAGCGCTCCAGTTGGCGTTCGACGGTGTCGGTGAGGTCGCCGGTCCAGCCGTTGGGGACGTGGCCGTAGGCCCAGAAGGTGTGCTTGCCGGCCGGGGCCCGGGTGGGGTCGGCGACGCTGGGCTGGACGGTGATGAGGAACGGCCTCTCGGGGGCGCGGCCCTCGCGGGAGGCGGCGCGCAGCGCGGTGCCGATCTCGGCGCTGTCCGCGCCGATCTGCACGGTGGAGGCCCGGCAGGCCTCGGGCGCGGTCCACGGCACCGGGCCGTCCAGCGCGTAGTCGATCTTGAAGACGCCGGGGCCGTAGCGGTAGTTCGCGTAGTGGTCGCCGAAGCCGGCGATGCGGGCCAGGGCGGTGGGCGAGGTGTCGAAGACGTACGCGCGGGCCGGGGGCAGGTCGTCCAGGCGCTTGACCTCGTAGTCGGTGTGGATCGCGCCGCCGAGGTCCTTCAGGTGTCCGGCGAGGGCGTCCGAGATGGCCTGGGAGCCGCCGCGGGCGACGGGCCAGCCGCGGGCGTGCGCGGCGAGGGCGAAGACCAGGCCGATGGCGCCGGTGGCGAGGCCGCCGAGGGGGGCGATCACATGGGCGACGAGGCCGGCGAACAGGGTCCTGGCCCGCTCGTCGCGGAAGCGGCGCATCAACCAGGTGGAGGGCGGCAGTCCGACGAGGCCGAAGCGGGCGAGGGTGACCGGGTCGCGGGGCAGCGCGGTGAGCGGCAGGGACATGAAGTCGCGGGCCAGGGTGTCCCACCGGGGCAGGAAGGGTTCGACCAGGCGGCGGTACGGGCCCGCGTCGCGCGGGCCGAAGGAGGCGGCCGTCTCGCCGACCGACCGGGACAGCACGGCCGCCGTGCCGTCCGGGAAGGGGTGGGCCATGGGCAGGTCCGCGTGCAGCCACTCGAGGCCGTAGCGCTCCAGCGGGAGGGCGCGGAAGGCGGGCGAGTTGATGCCCAGCGGGTGCGCCGCGGAGCACGGGTCGTGCCGGAAGCCGGGCAGGGTCAGTTCCTCGGTGCGGGCGCCGCCGCCGACGGTGTCCCTCGCTTCGAACACCGCGACGGAGAAGCCGCGCCGGGCCAGCTCCACGGCGGCGGTCAGTCCGTTCGGCCCCGCCCCCACCACGACCACATCGAGCATCGACACCACCTTCGGGCTCCTTCGTCAGCCGACGGCAACCGGGGGATCAGGATATGCCGGTGCGCCGACACCGCCCCGGGTTCGGGTCGACCCCCGCCGGGGCCCGGGGCAACGGCGCTCAGGCCGACCGCGCCACCGGCCTGGAGGTCAGGCCCCGTCCGACAGCAGTCCCACCACCCGGCGGGCCGTGGCCTCGTCGCGGGCCGCGGTGAACGGGAGGTCGTTGCCGCCCGTGATGCGGAAGGGCTCGCCGGAGCGGGTCAGGTGGGTGCCGCCCGCCTCCTCGACGAGGAGCAGGCCCGCCGCGTGGTCCCACGCGGCCTCCCAGCAGAACGCGGTCGCGTCCGACTCGCCTCGGGCGACGGCCAGGTATTCCAGTCCGGCCGAGCCGCAGGAGCGGGGCGCCACGCCGTCCGTCCGCAGGCCGAGGAGGGAACGCTTCTGCTCTTCCGTGGTGAAGTCCGGGTGGGAGGTGGCCACCCGCAGGTCACGGCCGGGTTCCGGGGAGCCCGCGTGCAGCCGCGTCCCGTCCAGGAAGGCGCCCTGTCCGCGGACGGCGGTGGCGAACTCCTCCCGGGCGGGGGCGTAGGTCCACGACGCGTGGACCACTCCTCCCTGGGCGAGGGCGACCAGGGTGCAGAATCCGGTGTCGCCCTGCACGAACTGCCGGGTGCCGTCGACGGGGTCGACGATCCACACCGGCGCCTCCCCGCGTATCCCGTCGTACGACGCCGGGTTGGCGTGCACCGCCTCCTCGCCCACCACGACGGAGCCGGGCAGCAGGGCGAGCAGCGCCTCGGTGAGGTACAGCTCGGACTGCCGGTCGGCGTCGGTCACCAGGTCGTGCGGGCCGGACTTGCGGTCGATCTCGTGGTCGGCGAGCCGACGCCAGCGCGGCATGATTTCCTGTGCGGCCGCCTTGCGGACGGCTTCCTCCACGCCGACGGCGTGCTGGGTGAGAAACTCTTCGATGGTTTCGTTGTCCTCGATCATGTGTCCCATGAGAACATGCCCCACTGACAAACCCCACCCGTCTGGTGCACTCCAGGTGGTAACCGCATGAATATGGGTCCTCGGCCCGGGGGAGTATGGGCTCAGCGGCCCACCGCGCAGCCCTGCGTGCCGTGCGGGCCGGGGCGTCGAGCCGGCCGGGAGGCTTCCGCATCGGCCGGGATCGGCCGGGATCAGTCGCGGCGCAGCAGGACGAGTTCCCGGTTCATCTCCGCGAGGAACCGGACGACCACGGTGAGCTCCTCGGGCGTGAAGTGGCTCCGTGCGGTCTCCGTGCTCCGCGCGAGGGGCCGGAAGTAGTCCCTGATCAGCCCTCTGGCCGTCTCCGCGAAGTACAGGTGGACCACGCGGCGGTCGTCGGCGGCCCTGACCCGCCGGATGTGCCCCGCCCTCTCCAGTCGGTCGACGCACGCGGTGACGGCGCCGGAGGTGAGGTTGAGCTGTTTGCGCAGCCTGCCGGGCGTCATGGGCTCGTCCGAGCCGTCCTGGTCGGCGTCCAGGATCGCGATCAGGGCCTGGACGTCGGTGAGATGCAGGCCGTGCGCCTGGGCGAACTCGTGGGCGATGCGGTTGAACTCGCCGTTCATCCGGCGCAGCAGGACGGCGAACGACTGCAACCCCGTGGGGTCGTCACCGGGAAGAGGTGCCGAAGGGGCGCCCAAGTCATTCATGATCCCAGTATAAGATCACTCTACGATCAAGATACTCATTCATCGACTTACCTCTTCCCCTGGGGGAATGCTCATGAGAACCGCACCGCGCCGGGCCCGGTGGCTCGTACCCCTCGTTCTCCTGCTGGTCTGGCTGGGTGTGGGCGGGACGCTCGGGCCGTACGCGGGCAAGCTGGGCGAGGTGGCCACCAACGACCAGGCGTCGTTCCTGCCGCAGAGTGCCGAGTCCACCAAGGTCCTCGAGGCCCGTGAGGCGTTCGCCCAGTCCGAGACCCTCCCGGCCATCCTGGTCTGGACGGCGGACGGGGCCCGGGTCACCGAGGCCCAGCGGGCGGCCGCCACCGAATCCGTGGGCGCGCTCGCCGGAAGCACCGGTGTCGTCGGCAGGCCGTCGCCCGCCCTGCTCTCCGACGACGGCCAGGCCCTGCAGGCCGTCGTCCAACTCCGGCCCGACCTGGGCGAGGAGTTGCCCACGGTCCTCGACGAGGTGCGCGCGGCGGCGCAGAAGGTACCGGGTGCCGAGGCGCAGATCGCCGGCCCGGCAGCGAGCCAGGCCGACCTGTCGGACGCGTTCGCGGGTATCGACGGACTGCTGCTGGGCGTGGCGCTCGCCGCCGTGCTGGTGATCCTTCTGCTCGTCTACCGCAGCGTCCTGCTGCCGTTCGTGATCATCCTCGGCTCCGTCTTCGCCCTGGGGCTGGCCTGTGCCGTGGTGTACGCGCTGGCGCAGCGGGACGTGGTCCAGGTCGACGGGCAGGTGCAGGGCATCCTGTCCATCCTGGTGATCGGCGCCGCGACCGACTACGCCCTGCTCCTGGCCGCGCGCTTCCGCGAGGAACTCGCCGTGCGCGGGGACCGGGCCGCGGCCGCCCTGGTGGCGGTGCGGCGCTCGTTCGGCGCGATCACCGCCAGTGCCGCCACGGTGGCGCTCGGACTGCTGGCCCTCCTGGCGAGTGACCTCACGAACAACCGCGCTCTCGGACCGGTGGGCGCCATCGGCATCGTGTGCGCCGTACTCACCACGCTCACCTTCCTGCCGGCCGTGCTGGCCCTGCTGGGCCGTACCGCCTACTGGCCCTCTCGCCCGAAGGCGTCGGACGCGTCCGCGGAGGGCCACGCGGTATGGCTCCGGGTCGCCGCGCGCGTGGACGCGCGTCCACGCTTCGTCTGGCTCGTGACCGGACTCGTCCTCGCCGCCCTGGCGGCCTTCTCGCCCACACTGTCCGCCAAGGGGGTGCCGCTCGACGAGATCTTCGTGAACGACGCCCCCTCCGTCGCCGCCCAGGAGACGCTCGGCAAGCACTTCCCCGGTGGCTCGGGCAATCCGGCCGTCATCATCGCCGACGCCGACCGGGCCGACGCGGTGACGGCCGCCGCCGAGGACACCGAAGGCGTGGCATCGGCGGGCGCGGTCTCCGCCTCGGGGCGGCCCGGGGCCGGTGAGCCGCAGGTCGTCGACGGGCGTGTCCGCATCGACGCGACGCTCGACGCGGCAGCGGACAGCGACGCGGCCAAGGAGACCGTCGAGCGGCTGCGCGAGAACGTGCACGCGGTCCCGGGAGCCGACGCGCTGGTCGGCGGGTACACGGCGCAGCAGTACGACACCCAGCAGACCGCCGCGCACGACCGCACGGTGATCGTTCCCGTCGTGCTCGGCATCATCCTGCTGATCCTGGTCCTGCTGCTGCGCTCGCTGCTCGTACCGGTGCTGCTGGTGGCGACCGTCGCGCTCAACTTCCTGGCGACGCTGGGGGTCTCGTCCCTCGTCTTCGAGCATCTCCTCGGGTTCAGCGGCACGGACGCGTCCGTCCCGCTGTACGGATTCGTGTTCCTGGTGGCTCTCGGCGTCGACTACAACATCTTCCTGATGTCCCGGGTACGCGAGGAGGCGCTCGCGCGCGGCTCGCGACAGGGTGTGCTGCGCGGGCTGACCACGACCGGCGGGGTGATCACCTCGGCGGGTGTGGTGCTGGCTGCGACGTTCGCGGCCCTGATGGTCATCCCGTTGGCGTTCCTCGTGCAGATCGCCTTCATCGTGGCCTTCGGTGTGCTGCTCGACACGCTCGTGGTCCGCTCGCTGCTGGTGCCCGCGCTCGTGATCGACATCGGACCCCGGGCGTGGTGGCCCAGCGCCTTGGCCCGCGGCGACAGTCGTCCGGAGGGAGCGGCACCCACGGCGGACCAGCAGTCGGCTTAGCGACGGACGACGTGCCGACGGCCGGCCGCTCGTGTCGGTGCGTCAACCGGCCCGTACCGTGGCCGCGGTGGTGCGGGAGCCGGGTGTCGCCCTCGTCGTCGCCCGGCTGCCGACGGAGATCCACGGGGTCACGGCCGAGGCCGCGGTCCGTCCCCGTACGGGATCTCCCCCTGTGACGCCCGTTCCCTGACGCACCGCTCTCCGGCATGCTCCAGGCGGAATGCTCCGGGCGGAGGGGAGGGGCGGTATGTCGGTGTCGGTGGTGGTGGCGCTGGGCTTGCTGGGGCTGGTGGGAGGCATCGGTATCACCGCTGTCGGCCCCGGTGGGGTGCTGCCCACGATCGGGCTGTTCACCCTGACCGGCCTGTCCCCCGCCGAGGTGGCCGGTACCTCCATCGTCACCCACGTCGCCACCGGTGTGCTGGGCGCCGCGGCCTACACCCGTTCCGGCCAGTTGCGCGAGCCGGGAACACGCCGCACCGCCGGGATCCTGGCCGGCACCGCCGTGCTCGGGACTCCCGTCGGGGTGCTGCTCAACTCCCTCGTGTCCGCACGCGCGTTCGGGATGGTGCTCGGTGTGCTCGTGGCCGTGGTGGCCGCCCTGGTGTGGCACCGCGAGCGCCACCGGCCCGCGGCCGTGCCCGCCCACCCGCCCGCACCCGTGGTGGCCGGACTCGGGTTCGCCGTCGCCGTCGTCTCCGGCGTCGTCGGCATCGGGGGCCCGATGCTCACCGTCCCGCTGCTGGTCGCGCTCGGTGTTCCCGTGCTGGAGTCCCTGGCCTCCGCCCAGGCCCAGTCGATCGTCATCGCCGGGGTGGGCACCGTGGGCTACCTCGCCCACGGAGCCGTCGACTGGCCCCTGGCCGCCCTGGTCGGCGTCCCGGAACTGGCCGGCGTGCTCCTGGGCTGGCGGATCGCCCACGCCCTGCCCGCCCGCAGCCTGAAGTACGCACTCGTCATCACGTTGTTCGCGCTGGCGCCCTACCTCGCCCTGCACGGCTGAGGGGAAGCGTCCCGGCACCGGGCGGAACGCGTCCGCGCACCGCACCGGAGATACGAACTGAAGTGCGCGACAGCACTGTTGGGACGTAAGTTGTGCGAAACACACCTGCTGGCTGAACACACCTGCCTCGGCTGAGAGACGGACCGCACCCATGAGCGACCCTGCGACGACGCCCGGACCCGCTGCGCACCAGAAGATCGACACCTCGGTGCCGCATTCGGCCCGGATCTGGAACTACTGGCTGGGCGGGAAGGACAACTACCCCGTCGACGAGGAGGCGGGCGACGCGTACACCGCCGTCTTCCCCGGCATCGTCACCATCGCCCGCAGCAGCCGGGCCTTCCTGCGCCGCAACATCACGTACCTGGTCTCCGAGGCCGGCATCCGGCAGTTCCTGGACATCGGGACCGGTCTGCCGACCGCCGACAACACCCATGAGGTCGCCCAGCGCATCGCGCCGGAGAGCAGGATCGTCTACGTCGACAACGACCCGATGGTCCTGGCGCACGCCCGCGCCCTGCTCTACTCCACCCCCGAGGGTGCGACCGCCTACGTCGACTCCAGCGTGCTGGACCCGGAGCGTGTCCTGGCCGCCGCCGCGAAGACGCTGGACTTCAGCCGCCCCACCGCCCTCATCCTCAGCAACATCCTGGGGCACATCGCCGACTACGACCAGGCCCGCTCCATCGTCACGCGGCTGATGGACGCGCTGCCGTCCGGCAGCTACCTCTCCGTCAACGACGGTTCCCGGGGCATCGACCCGGGCTTCGAGCAGGCCCAGGACGGCTACAACAAGAGCGGCGCCATCCCGTACAATCTGCGCACCGTCGACGAGATCACGTCGTTCTTCGACGGCCTGGAGCTCCTGGAGCCCGGCGTCGTCTCGGTCCCCCTGTGGCGTCCGGAGACCGAGACCCCCGGCTCCGCGCCCGTCGCCGAGCACGGCGGCCTCGCCCGCAAGCCGTGACCCGCTGACGCCCCGCGCGGTCGCGGTGGGAACACCGCGACCGCCCTCGGCCCGCGCCCAGCGGTCCCCCGCCGCCGCAATTCGCCTGAACGCAGGGGAAGTACGGCAAAACGCCGCCCTCGGCGGTGCCGTCCCCGTCACCCTCCGCCCACGGAGCGAGTTCGCACTTCCGCCCCACTCGGAAGCGTGTGACACTGGCGTCCCGTCCGCTGTGCGGGCCCCTTCCGCACCGACCCCCACGAGAAGTGCGACGTGCGTTCTTTTCCTCTGCCGATAGCGCTGGCCGCGCGCCTGTCCCCGGTGGTCGTCCTCGCCGCGGCGGGCTGGGCACTGTCGTCCGGACCCTCCTCCGAGCCACAGGCGGCGGAGAGGAGAACGGCCGAGGGGACGGCGACCCAGTCCCCCTCCGCTCCGTCGGCGACGGCGGCGCCCAAGACGTACACCACCGCTCCCGCCCCCTGCGACAGCATCGCCGAGAAGACCGTCAAGTCCCTCGTGCCGGGGGCCGAGGCGTCCGGCAAGGAGATCAAGTCCACCGACTCCAAGCTGCGCAGGACCTGTTCCTGGAACGCGCTCGAGGGCTACGAGTACCGCTGGCTCGACGTCTCCTTCGAGGTTCTGCAGTCGGACGACGCGGCCGGGCAGTCCTACGAGAGACGGCTGAAGGACAAGAGCGGCGGCGGCGCGGTCCCCGGGCTCGGTGACGCGGCGTACTCCGTCGTGAACCTCGCCACCAAGGACAAGCAGGAGACCCGTGAGGGCGTGGTGGTGGCCCGCGCCTCCAACGCGCTGGTAGTCGTGACGTACAACGGCAGCGACTTCGAGTCGAAGAAGGCACCCTCCACGGACGAGATCAACAAGGGCGCCATCAAGGCCGCCAAGGAGGCGATGGCGGCGCTGCTGGAGGGCCGGGGCTGACCCGGCCGCCCCGGGGCCTGTCCGGCGGAGCAGGGCGCAGGAAATCGACGGTGCCTCGTCAGTGCGGGTGAGCGGGGGCTGGGGCGGTCAGCCGCAAGGCGGAGGAGGGGGTCGACGCGATGGGGGTCCCTCCCGCTCATGGGTCCCCCCTGCTCGAAGAGCTCGGGAAGGGCGTGCCGGCCCCCGCGTCTGCGGCACGTTCCGCCGGACAGGCCCTACAGGCACGCCGGGCACTCCCCGGCCTCCGGCAGCAGGCCGGAATTCGTGATTCCGTGACATCCCTCACGCACGTCCTCGATCTACGCAGGCCGCTTAGTAGGACCCGCTCCGGCGACATGGGGGATTTATCCGGCTTGCCATGAAAAAGGGTCGGGGCGAGGCGGACGGTGATCCGGTGGGGAGTCGAGATCCGCGGTTCTCGCGTCGAGCGACGGCTCCTGACGAGGCGGCAGGCGTCCCGCGGGGCCTGTCGCGAGCAGGTCGGCACGCTCTTCCACCCGCCGCAAGCCCCCCGCAGACCTACGAAGCGCAGTAGTGCAAGGGCCCTTTGCACCCCGCGCCGGGCCGTCCCAAGAATGACCAATCTCCGGACAAGCAGGGGTGAGGTCACTCATGGGAAAGCACCGTCGTCAGCATCGGTACCGGCGGACGGTCGTCACCGCAGTCGCCGTGGGCGTGGTAGGGATACCCTCGGTCGCCATGGCCTGTGTCGACTGGCCCGGCAGCGGGCAACGACAGCAGGACGCCGCCGCCGCGGCCGAGGAGAGGTGGGGTGACGCCGACCGGTACCACCGGTGGAACGGCAAGCAGCACGGCGAGGCCACGGCGGCGCCGTCGCACGCACCGACCGCCACCGCTGACGCTTCGAAGCCCGGGGCGGAGCGGCACAGCAGCGCCGAGCCGACGCACAAGCCGAAGCCGACGCACAAGTCGAAGACGCACAAGTTGAAGAAGGCGGTCCGCGAGCCATCCGCCGCCGAGCCCACCACCGCGGCCCCGAAGCCCACCACGGCCGCCCCGGAACCCACCACCGCGGCCCCGAGCCCCGCCCCGACGGGCGGCACCGAAGCCTCCGGAGCCGTCGCCGAGGTGGTGGAACTCGTCAACGCCGAGCGCGGCAAGGCCGGTTGCTCCCCGGTGACGGTGAACGCCACCCTGACCGAGGCCGCGCAGAACCACAGCGAGGACATGGCGACGAGCAGGAACATGTCGCACACCGGCTCGGACGGATCCTCGCCCGCCGACCGCATCACCCGCGCCGGCTACAACTGGCGCACCTACGGCGAGAACGTCGCCTACGGCTACTCCACTCCCGAGCAGGTGATGGCCGGCTGGATGTCCAGCCCCGGCCACAAGAAGAACATCCTCAACTGCTCGTTCGAGGAGATCGGTGTCGGTCTCGCACAGCCCGGCTCCTACTGGACCCAGAACTTCGGCACGGCCCGGTAGTCACCGCAGGGGCCGGTCAGCGGCTGAGTGCCGGGATGATCTCCGCGCCGTACGCGTCGATCGTCGCTTCCTGCGCGTCGTGCATGTCGTACACGGCGAACTGGTCCACACCCAGCCCGCGCAGCGCCCTCAGCTTCTCGATGTGCGCCTCGGCCGGCCCGAGCAGGCAGAACCGGTCGACGATCTCGTCGGTGACGAAGTCCGTGGACGGGTTGCCGGCCCGTCCGTGGTGGCTGTAGTCGTAGCCGTGCCGTTCCCTGATGTACGACGTCAGCGCCTCGGGGACCATGCCCGAGTGCTCGCCGTAGCGGGCGACCAGGTCCGCGACGTGGTTGCCGACCATGCCGCCGAACCAGCGGCACTGGTCGCGGGCGTGCGCCAGGTCGTCGCCGACGTACGCCGGGGCGGCGACGCAGACGGTCACGGAGGCGGGGTCACGCCCCGCCTCCGCGGCCGCGGCCCGTACGGCCTTCACCATCCACTCGGTCAGGTACGGGTCGGCGAGCTGGAGGATGAAACCGTCGGCCTTCTGCCCCGCGAGGGCGAGCGCCTTCGGCCCGTACGCCGCCATCCAGACGGGCAGCCTGCCGCCCCTCACCCACGGGATCCGCAGCGGCTGCCCGCCGACCTCGGCCTCGCGCCCCTCGGCGAGGTCGCGGATCGCGTCGATCGCCTCGCCCAGGCGGGCCAGGGTGTTGGGCTTGCGTCCGGCGACCCGCATCGCGGAGTCGCCGCGGCCGATTCCGCAGACGGTGCGGTTGCCGAACATGTCGTTGAGGGTGGCGAAGGTGGAGGCGGTGACCTCCCAGGTGCGGGTGCCCGGGTTGGTGACCATCGGGCCGACCTTCAGCCCGGTGGTGTTGGCCAGGATCTGGCTGTAGATCACGAACGGCTCCTGCCACAGCACGGCGGAGTCGAAGGTCCAGCCGTGCGTGAAGCCGTTGCGCTCCGCGCGCCGCATCAGGCCGACCACCCGCGAGGCCGGCGGATCGGTCTGCAGAACGAGTCCGAAGTCCATGCGCACCGCTCCTAGTCGAGGTACTGGCAGGTGGAACGCGGGGTGTAGGCACCGTGCCCGGCGCGTCCGGTGTACTCCCGCTCGGTGATGACCGGTTCGCCGCGGGAGAGGACGGTCTCGACGCGGCCGGTGACGCGTGTGCCCTCGTACGCCGAGTAGTCGACGTTCATGTGGTGCGTCTCGGCGGAGATGACCTGCTCGGCGTGCGGGTCGTAGATCACGACGTCGGCGTCGGCGCCCGGGGCGAGGGTGCCCTTCTTCGGGTAGAGGCCGAACATGCGGGCCGGGGCGGCGCAGGCGATCTCGATCCAGCGGCGGCGGGTGAGGTGTCCGTCGAGGACGGCCTGGTGGAGCAGGTCCATCCGGTTCTCCACGCCCGGCATGCCGTTGGGGATCTTGGAGAAGTCGCCGCGGCCGAGGTCCTTCTGGCCGGTGAAGCAGAAGGGGCAGTGGTCGGTGGAGACCACCTGGAGGTCGTCGGTGCGCAGCGCCCGCCACAGGGAGGCCTGGTGTTCCTTCGGCCTCAGGGGTGTGCTGCACACGTACTTGGCGCCCTCGAAGTCCGGCTCGGCGAGGTTGTCCGCCGACAGGAACAGGTACTGGGGACACGTCTCGCCGAAGACGTTCAGGCCCTCGTCGCGGGCCCGGGTCAGTTCGGCGACCGCCTCGGCGGCGGAGACGTGCACGACGTACAGCGGGGCGCCGGCGACCTGGGCGAGCCGGATGGCGCGGTGGGTGGCCTCGGCCTCCAGCAGGGCCTTGCGGACCTCCCCGTGGTGGCGGGGGTCCGTCTCGCCGCGGACCAGAGCCTGTTCGACGAGCACGTCGATCGCGATGCCGTTCTCGGCGTGCATCATGATCAGGCCGCCGTTCTCGGCGGAGCGCTGCATGGCGCGCAGGATCTGGCCGTCGTCGGAGTAGAAAACCCCTGGGTACGCCATGAACTGCTTGATTTTCGTTCCGCCGCCCCCTCACACGTCGTATCGTCATCGTCGCAGGTCATGGGCGATTCCGGGAGGGCTGCGAGGGCTGGATCGAAGGCACCGGTGATGTCGAGGTCGGGAAGGACGTACAGCGGCGGCACCGGCGTTCCTTCATAGTCGCCCAGCGCGCGCACCGCGGCTCCCCAGGAGCCGTCCTTCAGATACCCCAGGACCCGCTGGTAGACGCTGTTCGGCCGGTGGCCCTGCAGAACCTCCTCGGGCAGGTCCTTCCACTGCAGCCCATGACGCACCTTGTAGAGGGATGCCTCGAACGCCACCCGAGGCGGAACGATGCGAGTCTTCTTCTTGGGGACCGGAAAGCACGCTTCAACCCGCTGCCAGTCATCGTCCGTCAGCTCCGGGGGTACGAGCAGCCCCCGCTCCTCGAACCATCCCTCGAAGGGGCAACCAGCGTTTCGTAGCATTCCGGGAACGTGGCTGGTGACGCGAACTTCGATGTCGACAAGATCAAGCAGATCCAACCTCCCGGCGAATTCCAGAGCACCGAGTCGGGGAGTCACATCAAGGGCCTGCTCGACGACCTCGTGAACTCGCTCCTCCCGCTGCTGAACCTCCAAAAGGCGTTCAGCCGCATCCGCCCTTAGATCACGAAGCCGGCGCTCCTTGCTCTGAAGCTCATCCTTCACCTCTGCGATGGACGCCTTAATCTCCAGTTCCGTCTCGGCATCGTCGCTCTCATCCGCAGCCAGGACTTCGGCCAAGGCGACAAGCTTCTTCTTCCGCAAGCGCTGGCTTCGCTCCAGTTCCTCGTCGAGAGCGGCAAGGCGCTCCTCGTACAACTGCGCTTCTCCGGGCACGTCCCCAAGCCACTCTTCAGCGAGGGCCCTAAGCTTTTCCGGATCCCCCAGCGTGCGCACCACCTCGCGCCAAACGACGTCCTCCAGCGGCCGGGCGAGGATCTCCTGGCAGTCACAGGGTGGATCGGAGCGACGCCCCGAACACCGATAAGAGGTTCTCCCCCGCGCTTCGCGGTGGGCACCGACGTAGTGGGCGCCACAGAGTGCGGTAACACGCCGAGACAGGAGGTAGTCCTTGTGATTTTCCTTGATGAACGAGCGCCGGGCGAGCGCCCTCCTCACCTCCCGCACTCGAGAGGTCGGCAATGGGACGGGCACGGGGATGCGAACAGTCTCTCCATACAGCGGCTTGCCGTCAGGGCCAAGGCGCACGGATCCTCGCCCGCTCTCGACGTTGCGGTAGACGATGTATCCGTCCAGCGCCGTCTGCATCCATGTCCGGATGAGGTTCGCCCCTGTCCAGGGGAGCCCGCGCGCGGTCTCATAACCCAACGCGTTAAGCGCAGTGGCTGCTTCTTCGGCAGGGAGCAGCTCATCGGCCAGGAGCCGAGCCGATACTTCGAGGAACCGAACTCCCCTCTCACGAAGAGTGGGGGGCCCGCTCACACCCTTCTTTGGGAGCGCCAGCCAGAAAGGAGCGACACCTCCAGGCCATCCCCCCTGCGCGAGTTTCTTCTCACGCCCTCCCATCGTTCGGTCGAGGATCATGGCGTGCTCCAGCTCTGCCATGTAGGCCAAGAGGCTGAGCTGGATGCCGAACATGTCATCTTCGCTGTCGATCCGGCCATCTGCGGTCGCAACGCGCACCTTGACACCGCCGAATACCTCGATGTCCGTGATGTCATAGACCCAGCGGTGAATGTCGCGCATGGTCCGACCGATACGGTCGAGTTTGCCGAAGATCACGAGGTCGTAGCGCAGAGCCGCCAGGTCAGCATTCAGGGCATCGAGGTCCGGCCGGTGCGCCAGCTTCCCCGAGACGCCTCCGTCCGTGTAGACCTCATAGACGTACGAGCCCTTCCCTAGCTTGTAGTCCAGCCAGGCAAGGCACTCGTCGAGCTGGACCTCAAGCCCGTACCCCTTGAGCTGCTTTACCGTGGAGACCCGCAGGTAGATGGCGACGCGAATTTTCCGTGACCGCCTAGGCAGCACGACCTTACGCATTCCCGAATCCCCTCCCTCTCCTGGTCGAAAGGTCGACACAAACGTGCAGGCGGCGCGAGAAACCACCCATCTCTAGAAGCAAATACCTATCGCGCTAGGCCACCACGCCGACTGGTATCTGGGCCAAACAGCAGCAACGCCAGGCGTCGCCGTTCACCCGCAGTAAGGGAGCGCGGCACCCAATGCACCCTGATCGACGGGCCACGGACGGTGTGCGTACGACTTTCTTGCGCCATGGATGTTCCTCGGTTCACGGCGCAGAGCGGCGCCTCAGTTTGAGGTCACCCACCGACGCGGTTCTCGACGAACACGAGCGCCGCTTGGGCGGGACATTGACCTCCTGGAACCGGCGCCCGGCCTCATTCGACTGGCAGCACCGGGTTCCCGCCAACTCCACTGCCAGGTGCTGTCAGCGCGAACACGATCCATGGTCTTCAGAATCGCCGGTTTACCTAACCGGCGATTCGATGGTATATATGGCCGCCCTCCTAGGCGGCGCGACTGCTGAGCAGAGAAGCCCGTCCCGACGCCGGTCAGAGAGCTCCGGATTACAACGCTCTGCGAGGTGGCGCTTACGGGGCCACGCGAGGCGAGCTCAAACCGAGCCACCCGTGCGCCACCTCCTTTTCCCTCCACTGCCTCTCGATGCACGCCGCCGGCCCGCAACCATCTCTTTGCGGGACGTTGAAGATTGACATGCTTTCGGAGGAGGTTCCAGCCGTAGACCGGAATCTCATGTCTGCCGTAGGCGATGCAGCTCACGGGCAGCAGCGGTCCAGGAGGAACGCTAGAGGATGCTCCAGGGGAGCTGCCCGTCCCGCCTTCTTAGCCCGTCGACTCGCCGCTGGATCTCACTCAAAGACTCGGGCGCATGTCGAACTTTCCGGGCGTTAGTGGTGATCATGCGTAGTTCCCGAATGTCACGCAAAACCGGGTATCCAGTGCATTTCGTGACGTCCCACCCGTAGGTGTCCGCGAACGCTTGGTAGTGGGCTTGGCCGTAGCTGAACCGCCGGCAGTGGACTGCAACTGTGACAAGGTCCCATTCCGGCTGGCCTTGGGCAACAGTGTCCCAGTCGCACAGCACCGCAGATCCGCCGGTGGTGTGCAGCGCGTTTCGGTGCTGTGGGTCGCCCTGTATCAACCCGGGGGCAAGCGTGAAACGGACTTCTCGCAGTTCTCCCTCCAGTCGGTCTGCCTCCTCCTCCATGTATCGGATGGCTGCGGCAGGGAGGCATGTGATTGCGGCGAGAGAGCGGCGGATCGCACGAATGTTGTCGTGCCCGGCAAGGGCAATCGGGGGTGGGGGCAGCGAGTGGAGCGCCTTGAGGGGACCGGCCAGCTGCCCGGCCGCCACCGGGTACTCGGGCTGCGGCAGGTAGGTCCAGAAGGTGACAGCGTGCCCGTCGACGATCAGCGGCTGATCGCAAGGGTGAAGAGGGACGGTAGGAAAGCCTGCTTCAATAAGCCAGCGTACGAAGGTAACTGTGCGCGCGACGCTCTCGACGTCCGTTCCCTTCCGAGCGATCTTGGCCACCACCTGCTCCTTCTCCAAGAGGAGAACCGCGCTGGTGTGACCTCGCAGGAGACGCGCATCACGGCTGTCAAGGCCGGCCTTCGTGCAGGCCCGCGCTAGTACCTGATACATCTCGAACTCGTCGAACCCACCCGGGGCCGGCGTGATTGTCATGTCACACAGGCTTACCGACAAGAGCCCCTCCTATCACATCCGGCCTGGCGGAAGCGCAATGATCTCAAGAAGCTCGCGTGCCGCTCGGCTGGGCCGCACCTCGATCACCTGAACCTCTCCGGCATCGCGTCCTACCGCGGCCCAGGACAGCCGTGGTCGACATCCGACGCCGCACTGCGGTTGACCAGGCGAATTATGCGTTGTACGTCGGTCAGGTCAGGGACAACGTGGCAGGCACCGGCTGCAGCGAGCTTCTCGACTGAGGTGGTACCGGAAGCGACGCCGATCACGTGGGCGCCTCCTTCCCGCCCAGTGCGGACGTCCTCGAGGGAGTCGCCGATGATCACGGTCGTATCCCGCGTGAAGGTATACCCGTGGCGTGCGCCGGCCCGCTGCTGTGCCACGCGTACGAGGGCAGGGCGGTGGGAGTCGTCGGAGGAGTATCCGCCGATGCCGAGGTCGAGATACTCGTCCAGGCCCAGAGCCTTGAGCTTGATCTCGGCGCTGCCTCGCAGATTGCCGGTGACGACAGTGGGGACCAGCCCGGGCTCTCGTTGCACGGCGGCAAGGGCGGCAGGTGCGCCGGGCATGATCTGCCCCGTGCGAGAAAGATCGTCACGGTGACGCTCCAGTTGCGCGGGCATACGCTGCACGATGCGCCGCGCGAGTTCCTCGATCCGCTCGGGTCCCACTACGTTCGCGCGCAGCAGCTCCCGGACAGCAAGGGGCATCGTCACCCCGGTTCCCCGGGCGGGCAAACTCTCGGCAGGCCGGCCCACCACCTCCTCGAAGAGTTCCCGGTAGACCAGCCGATCAATGTCGCCGACGTAGAGGAGGGTGCGGTCGATGTCCCAGAGAACCAGGATCATGCGGCGGCTCGCTGACGCATGACGCTTTCCCCACGATCCAGTAGATCCAGGGCGGTTGATGAGGCACCGTAGGAACGCGCTTCATTAAGCATGGTGTGCAGGTGGTCGTCGAGGCGGGCGGATTGAATGCCTTCGACAAGGGTCAGAACATCATGGGCGGTGGCGCAGCCGGCGTCGGCGTCACCGGCGCGCATCTGTGCGGTCGCGGCACGGGAGAGGAACTGAGCGGTAGTGCGGGTCTCATCCCGGCTGAGCACGCCGCGGGCCGCGGCGAAGGATTGAGCCGCCCGAGCCGGCTGTCCCAGGTCGAGGTAGCAGCTTCCGGTCTGTCCGAGGATCTCCCCCGGGCTGATCCAGTACAGCCAGCGAGGATCGTCCTCGCCCCGGCCACGCGCGCAGAGTTCTTCGGCTTCGGCGAGCGCGGCCAGAGCGTGGCGCTCTTCACGGAGTCGAGCGTGACCGCGAGCCTGGCGGGTGAGGAGCATGGCGTTCAGGGCGGGGGCGTCATGATCGGTGATTGCCTGGCGTGCTGTACGGGCGGCGGTGATGGCGTCGCGCGGGTCGCCGGCGGAGTACCCGTGGATGGCGAGGAAACCGAGGGCGCCGGCGCGCAGGCGGGAGTCGCCTGAAGCGTGGGCTGCGCGCAGGGCGCCGAGGAAGAGGTGCTGGGCAGTGTCGTGGTTACCGCTGTCGAAGGTGTACCAGCCGGTCTGGGCTGCCGTGTCGGCGGTGACGGCAGCCAGGCGACGCCCGTAGCCCTCCTTGTAGGAGCCGTGCTTGAGCAGGTGCAGGAGCATCCGCAGGTGAGTCTTCGCCGTGTGGGCGAGGTTTCCGCTACCACTGGTGGCGTCCATCTGACGGAGTGCGTCGGTGGTGCTTTGAAGCGAATCGATCAGGGCGTCGGTGACAGTCGTGGTACCGGAAGAAGCGGCCACGGCCTCTGCGGGAGCGATGGCGGACTGCAGGACGTACTGGGTGAGTGCGGCTCCGCTCAGGGCGGTCAGCACGCGGCGGCGCTTCATGGTGGTACCTCCGATGGCCACTTCAAGTGACGTCACCATACGATCCGCCGTCCAGGGCAGTACGGCCTCCGCGGAGAGGTTATGACCAGGTTTCGGCGCAGCGCCGCGGAGGGGTGTCAGCAGCAAAGGCTGCAGGTCGGAAGGCAGGCCGAGGCCGTTGAGAAGGTCGAGAAGGGTGGCGGGGCTGCCGATCTGCTTCTGACCGCGTTCGAGGCCGGAAATGAAGGACTGAGGGAGCGCCGTCAGCTCACGCACGGCCATCTGAGATAAGCCAGACCGCTTGCGTACCAGGCGCAGCAGCTCGCCGAAATCCCAAGCCGCCAGAGCCCGGTGAACGGCTTCGTCGCGCCAGGCACGATCGGGCACTCCCGGCGCCGTCCCTGCCTTTGCGCACAGGGCGCACAGGGCGTCGGGGTTGTACTGACTCAGCTCGGTCGCGCACCTCTCGCATACGCGGCTCGGCGGTCTCATGGCGCGGCCCCCTGGGTCGAACTTCTCAACGGTCCACACGATATGCGGGATTCCGTATCTCTACAGAGATATCGCCGCAGAGATCAGCACGGGTGCGTCCCGGTCCCACACTCATGCTCACTGCGCTGACCACTCGGTCGGATGCGGTGATCACCTTGTCGCTACGGAAGGGGGAGGGACGTGCGCGGCACCACAACAACGCTGTTCGGCCCATGTCCGCCCCGTCTTCGCTCCGACAGCGAGCGGGTCGCCCCTCGTAGGGCGACAGTTGCCGCCCGGCCGGTCCTCCGTACCCCCAAGAGGACGTGATGACAACGACTGCCGAACGACCACTTCGCTCTCCCATGACCGACGCTGATCTATTGAGTCGCACCTTTCAGATCGCTGAGCGCAGGCCAGGTCAACCCCCCGTGCACATTGACATGTTGCGGGTCGCAGAGATGCGCAGGCTGACGCGGAATCATCTGATCGAAGAGGGCCTGTCCTGCTTTGCGGACGACGCCGCACTTGTCGTCTCCGAGCTGGTCACCAACGCGATCCAGCACAGCCACGGTCGAGAGGTCACCCTGCTGCTCTCCCTCTGCAACGGTTGCTTGCGGATCACCGTCCACGACGGAGTCCGCAGCCATCGGCCCACTCCGGGGAGACCCTGCAACGAAGACGAGCACGGCCGCGGCTTGCTGTTGGTTCAGGCGATCGCCGACGCTCGACGGGGCTCCTGGGGTGTCAGCGACAACGGCGCCAGTACGTGGTGCGAACTTGCATTGGCGATGAGCTGATGACAAACAATCTCAAGGCCGCGTGCCATCGTCACCTTCAAGTTCCGACGTCACAGGCGTTCGGTTGCATCCCTCCAGTACGCGGGGTCGAGCATCTCGCCGGGCCAGGCCGGCTGACGTACGGTTCCTCGGGGCCCCATCTGTTCGAAGTACGGTGCCAGGTCGATCACGGGCGTCCCACCGACGGCATCGAGGTCGGTGACCAGGAGGTCCCGACCGTCCACGTCGAGCAGCCGTGGGTAGCTGATTGCGAGCTGGTTCGGCCGCCGGTGGTTGCGGTGCACGAAGGTCCCCGTCGCCGGCCAGCGCGCGTCTCCTCGGGGACTGCGGGCATGAAGCTGCACATCTTCGGGGCGCGCCAGGTGGAAGCGCCACGTCACCGTCAGGTGCGAGAACTCCTCGATCCCTTGCAGGGTTTCGAGTGGGTACTCGTCGTGGAGTCGGATGATCGACCGGGCTCCGCCCTGGTAGTCGTCCTGGACGCGGGTGTGTCCCCCGATGACTGTTGCGATCGACTCAACCTCGTACCTGGGCACCGCTCGGTCCTTTCAACAATGAATGTCTGCCTACGCCGGGGCAACGCAGCGAAACCCGGTGTCGTTGTCCCGCATGGTGGCGTTCGCCGCATTGCGCAGGGATGGCGTCGCTCGTTGGAACGGCGAGGTGAAGGCGCTGCCTTTGAGCTCGTGCCGTCCGCTGCCAGGCGTTTCCTCGGTGGAGCACCATTCCCACACGTTGCCGCACATGTCGAAGACGCCGAACGGGCTTACCCCGGACTGGTATCGGAAGACCGGTGTGGTCGCGTCTATGCCGGTCTCGGCGACGTTGCATTTGGCGGCCGTGGGTTCGTTGCCCCACGGGTAGATCCGTCCTCGTGGGCCGCGGGCGGCCTTTTCCCACTGCTGGGCTGTGGGCAGCGTTTTTCCGGCCCAGCGGGCGTACGCGGTGGCGTCATGCCAGGTCACCCAGACCACGGGATGGGTGGTCAGATCGGCGGGGCAGCGCCCGTTCGTCCAGTGCTGGGGCGGCCGGTGGCCGGTGGCCTGTACGAAGCGCTCGTAGTCGCCGTTGGTCGTTGGGTAGATGTCGACGCGGAACGCGTCCAGCCACATCGAACGGTTGTCTGCGCCAGCGAGGTAGATGCCCTCTTCGACGAGGACCATGAGTTTGCCGTCGCCGGGGTGCCTGCTGGTGCGCGGGTCGCGGCGCAGCAGTTCCTCGGCTCGTGCGTCGTGTTCGACGGCGGCCCGTTCGGTGAGGAGTGCCGCGAACCGCTGTTGGTCGTCGGGTTTGGCTCGGGCCAGCAGGGTGTCGAGGGCCGCCTGGTTGGCGAGACTGAGTTCCAGGGTTTCGCCCCGGCCCTCCCACCTGGTGATCTGGCGCGGGTTGACGCCGACCAGCTCGGCGAACGTCTTGCCGCTCTTGCGCATTGCGAAGCGGAGCAGGCCGGCCTCGCGGCCGGTCCACTTGGTCACCCCCGTCATGGCTGTGTCCTACGGCCTCTCGCCGGGGATGGACAGGTAGGTCTCGCGCAACCGGTCCAGCACAGGGTGCTCGGTGGGCAGTTGGGTGTCGTCGATCGCAGCGAGGGCCCGCACGCCGATACTCGTGTTCGTCGCGAACGCGGCTGCCATGCCCTTGGCCTGTTCCAGGGTGACGGTGGTGATCCGGTGTTCGGCGCGCTGCTGGAGCAGTGCCATGGTGACTCCGGGCAGTATTGGAGCCTGCGGCCACACGACCGTGCCGTTCTGGTCGACGAATCCGACGTTCCAGGTTCCGCCTTCGCTGACGAGCCCGTCACGTCCGACGAACAGGGCGTCGTCGAATCCGGCGAGTTGGGCGCTGCGCCGGGTGTGCAGGGCTCCGAAGAGGCCGACGTGCTTGACCTCGGGCAGGTCTCGCTCGTAGGGCATGCTCATGGCGCGCAGTGGAGCCGGAGGCATCGTGCCGGCACCGCGCACGGTTACCAGGACCTGCGGTTCACCGGCGTTCGCGGGGTGCCCCATGTCGACCTTGGGGTCGTAGATGGTCACGCGGACGACGCACGGCTGCGTCTGTCCGTCCAGGGCCTGGCGGACGAAGTCGCGGACGCGTGCGGTGTCCAGGTCAGCGCCCCAGACGGTCTTGCAGTCCTTCGTCAGGCGTTCCATGTGCAGCGGCAGGCCACGAATGCTGCCGTCGTCGACGCGCATGGACGTGAAGTGGCCGACGTTGACCAGGGCCAGGGCCAGCAGTTCATCGGGGGAAGCGGGCTTTCCGTTCAGTGTCGCCATGGCGCCCAGGATGTCAGGACTGCCGTTGCTGATGGCACCCCAACGCTGGTTACTGATGAGTCAACGTCGCTGCGAAGTCATTCCCAAGGCATTGCCGCACGGTGTTCTCTGGTCACCCTCCGGACACGCATGGTGACCATTCAGGCAGGGTGCGCCGCTCGACAGCCCAGCCGGGTCAGCCGCGTGCCTTCCCCCGACCGACCGCCCGGGAGGCTCCCGATGATGACCGCACTGGCGACCGCGTCAGCCGCTGACAGAGCGCTGCCGAAGGTCCCGAGCGCCATCGAAGCGGTCTTCGCCCCGTGTGAGCCCTGCGCCTTCAGCGCTGCTTCTATCCCAGTTCAACGCAGGAGTTCTCGAATGTTCCCCTCAATGGCACGCGGCACAGGTCGCCCCCAGGAGTTACGCCTCGGGGCCCGCCGTGCCCGTCCTGGACGGCCGCAGATGCCGCACTCGGTGCACGGACTGACGCGCGAGCCTGCTGTGGCTGCAGCCGAGACCGTAGCCTGGGTCCTCGACGAGGACGCTCCCCTGCCGGACACCGCGCAGGACATCGAAGATCTCGTCCACCGGCTTCGAGGGCACGTCCTGCGACTCGGTGCCGCTGTGCCCGCCGGCAGCCCCGTGCTGAAACAGGCCCAGCAGCTGAGCGCAACCCCCCTCCCCGACGGCTACATGCCGTCCCGGGTGTACCTGGTCCATCTGACCGAGGCGACACAGGAACTGATCGAGACGGCTCGGCGAAGCGCCCAGGCCGGTCCCTCGGCCTCGGTGAAGGGCCGGTGGAAGACGCCCAGTCGCAATGCGGTGCGCGTTGCCGTGCTCGTGCTCGTGCTCGTGCTGGTCACGTTGGTCATCACCGCATCCGCTCCGCAGGACGCTGCCGCTCAGACAACCTCCGACGGCGCGGCGCTGATCGCGTTGATCGTGAGCGCGATGGCGTTCCTGATCGCACTTGGCCAACGGCCCTCCCAACCGTCTTCTCCCGACTCCGCAGAAGGCGGCCAGCCGTCTGCCGATGAGCCCTCGAAACCCTGACCGGGCCCCCGACCGCAACACACCAGCCACCCAGGGCCGCCCCGGCGGACCCGCCGACGAATCCCCGCAGCAGGGAACGCTCTATGGAGAACCAGAGGCGATGACACGCTCACCCCGTATCGAGCAGTACGGCCTGATCGGCGACATGCAGACCAGCGCACACGTCTGCGATGACGGCTCGATCGACTGGTTGTGCCTGCCCCGCTTCGACTCGGCGGCTGTCTTCGCCGGCCTGCTCGGCACGCAGAAGCACGGCACCTGGCGGATCGCTCCGGCTGCGGCCACCGACCAGTCCCCGGCGGCAGCGCCTGCGGAGCGCCGCTACCGCGGTGATTCGCTCGTCCTGGAATCGGTATGGCGTACGCCGACGGGCTCCGTGCGCGTGGTCGACTTCATGCCGCCACGCGACGAATCACCCCAGGTGGTCCGGATCGTCGAGGGTGTCGCCGGCGCGGTACCGATGGTCTCGGTCATGCGCCCACGGCCGGGATACGGCCGCGTCAGCCCGTGGATTCATGAGGCGGGCGGGCGCATGGTCGCCGAGGCCGGCGCGGACGCCTTGTGGCTGGACACCTGTGTCCAGCAGGTGGAGAAGGACGGCGCGGTCTTCGGTGCGTTCACCGTCGCTGCCGGGCAGACGGTGGCGTTCGCGTTGAGCTGGGGCCCGTCCCACGCAGCCGCGCCCGAGGTCCCCGATCCGGATGCCGCGCTCGCCAAGACACTCGCGTTCTGGCAGGACTGGACGCGGCAGTGCACCTACAGCGGGCCGCACCGCAAGGCGGTTGTCCGGTCCCTGATCACGCTCAAGGCGATGACCTACGAACCCAGCGGCGGGATCGTCGCGGCACCGACCACGTCGCTGCCCGAGGAAATCGGCGGAGAACGGAACTGGGACTACCGCTTCACCTGGCTCCGCGATGCCTCCATGACCCTGGCAGCCCTTCTGGGGACCGGGTACCGGCAAGAAGCGCAAGCGTGGCGGCAGTGGCTGCTCCGGGCGGTGGCCGGCGACCCGGAACACCTGCAGATCATGTACGGGATCACCGGGGAACGTGACCTGCGGGAGCAGGAGCTTCCCTGGCTGCCCGGATACGAGGGGTCGGCTCCCGTCCGGGTCGGGAACGGGGCCGCCGACCAGCTGCAGCTCGACGTGTACGGCGAGGTGGTCGAGACCCTGTACCTCGCACACCGGAGTGGCGTCGCCCACTGCGCCGACACGGCGCTCCTCCACCAGCAGCTCGTCAAGCACCTGGCGCAGCGCTGGCAGGAACCCGACGAGGGCATCTGGGAGATCCGCGGGCCGCGGCGGCACTTCGTGCACTCCAAGGTGATGGCCTGGGTGGCGGTCGACCGGACGATCCGCCTGGCTGAGGCTGGCGCCCTCGATATCGACGCGAGCGCCTTCGTTCAGCTGCGGGACGCCATCCACCGCGAGGTTTGTGCCGAGGGCTTCGACCCGGCGCGCAACACCTTCACCCAGTCCTACGGATCCGACGAACTGGACGCGGCCCTGCTGCTGATCCCCCGCGTCGGCTTCCTCCCGCCCGACGACCCGCGCGTCGTCGGGACCGTGGAAGCGGTACAGCGTGAGCTGTCCACTGCGGACGGATTCGTACGACGGTACCCAACCGCCGGCGACCGCGCCGGGGTGGACGGTCTGACCGGTGACGAGGGCACCTTTGTCCTCTGCTCTTTCTGGCTCGTCGACGCCCTGGCTCTGACCGGCCGCCTCAACGAGGCCCACGCGCTGTTCGAACGCCTTCTCGCCCTGCGCAACGACCTCGGGCTCCTCGCCGAGGAGTACGACCCCGTCCGGCAACGCCAGCTCGGGAACTTCCCTCAAGCCTTCAGCCACAAGGGCCTGATCCAGACCGCACGGCTCCTTCAGCAGCTTTCGTCACGGCCGTGCCCTGCCCCGGACGAGGCCTCGGCTCCCACGCCTGCTTCCACCGGGCCGTCCGGGTCCACGGCGAATCCGAAAGGACCTCACGGCCCCTCGGCTCGTCCAGCACTCGTTCCGTATTCGACTGTTGAGGAACTCCATGTCTGACAGCGTGTCCCCCGCCCGGTCGGTGGCGTCGGCTGGCCACAGGCGGCGGCCTGCTCGGATCGACGCGTTCACGCTCCGCCACGTCCGTCGGGCCGTCCTGGTGCCCCTGTTGCTTCTCGGAGCGGTGCTTGCTGCCGTCCTGGTGCTTGGGCAGGTGGGGGTGTCCCACGGCTGGCTGCTGACGGGGTTGGTGTGCGGGTCGGTGGGGGTGGCGGTCTTCGCGTCCCACGGTGCGCGGGCTGCCGCGCGGGCGCTGGGAGCCGCCGCCGTGGAAGCCCAGGCAGCGGAGCTGGCCCGGGTCGCCGGGGTGGTGGCGGCGGTCGAGAAGTCCGTGTTGTGGTCGGCGGACGAGCTGTGCCGTGGGGCGCGTCCGCCGCTGCCGGACAGGCAGGTACCGCGGTCGGCCGGTCCGGCTGCGGGGATCGAGACGGCTCTGGGGGAGCTGCAGGTACAGGCTGTGGCCTCGCTGATACGGGTGCACGACGAGTCGCAGTCCGTTGTACTGCTGGAGGTCCTTCGCCGTCTGGCCAAGCGCGAGCATGCGCTGGTCGGTAAGGCGTTGGAGGCGTTGAGCCAGCTGGAGAAGCTGACTGACGACCCGGAGCTGCTGGAAAAGATCTTCGAGATCGACCACCTGGTGACGCGGGTGCGCCGACAGGTGGAGAGCACCGCGGTGCTGGGCGGGCAGTCTCTGCGCAGTATGCGCAAGGCGGTCTCGGTGACCATCGTGCTGCGCGGTGCGGTCTCCGAGGTGGTCCAGTACCCGCGGGTTGCGGTCGCGGCGGGTGCCGTCGGGACGGAGCTGGGTCTGCCCGGGCATGTGGGCCCGGACCTAACGCACCTGCTGGCCGAGCTGATCGAGAACGCCTGCGAGTGCTCCGACCCGGCCACGAGGGTGCTCGTGAGAGCGCAGCGGGTGCCGGCCGGGCTTGCGATCGAAGTGGAAGACCGCGCCATCCCGATGCGCCCGGATATGCGCGAGCGGATGAACCGCCTGCTCACGGTGCCCGACGAGGTCGATGTCAGTGGTCAGGTGCGTGCGGGACAGGTGGGCCTGCTGGTCGCGGCGAAGATCGCTCAGCGGCATGGTCTGTCGATCCGCTTGCAGGAGAACCCGACGGGAGGCACCACCGCACTCGTTGTCGTCCCGGCCAGGCTTCTCGTCCCTGTGGCTCCCGCTCAAGGCATGAGCACCACGCGCCACGAAGCACACCGGCCTCCGATCCCCGCCCCGCCGCGGGATGCGTCGCCCGCGCAGCTCAGTCCCCCGGTCATCCCCGCCCAGCCGGTCCCCACCGGTGGGCAGGGCCAGCCGGAGGGTACGCCTGAACTTCCCAGGCGTGAGCGCCGAGCTGGGTCGTTCAAATCGCTGGCCGAACGGGAGCAGCCTCCTGTCACGGCCGCGACGCCCGGTCTGGCAGCCGCCTTCCGCAGGGGCGCCCAGGCCAGCGGTGCCAGCACTCCGCCGTCCGCGCCGTCCGACCAGCACCGGCCCTGAAGCTGTTTCTGTCCGTTCCCCGTTCCCGGTGGCCGGTGACGACCACCGGCCTCCCCCCTTCTGGAGCGTTTCCCATGACCCCCAACCCTGAGATAACCCACCAGACCGGCGGCCAGGGCGCGGCCGGCGAGGCACCGAACAGCCAGCAGACCGACATGGCCTGGCTACTGCAGAAGTTCGCCGCCGACGTCTCCGGGGTCACGCACGCGGTGCTGCTGTCCCGGGACGGGCTGCGGTTGCTGGACAGTGACGTCGACAAGGACTGGGCGGACGAGCTGGCCGCCGCGATCAGCGGGGTGGCGTCCCTCGCAGCGAACATCACTGGACCGACCCACAAGAAGAGGCCGGCGAAGCAGGTCATCATCGAGCGGGACGACTGCCTGTACTTCGTGCAGAGCGCCGGCCGCAGCTCGGCGTTCCCCGGCCATCCCGGCAACGCGCGCGGGGTGGTGGACACCGTGCTGACCGTGGTCACGACCGCCACCGCCGATGTCGGCACCGTCGGCTTCGAGATGAGCCGCCTGGTGGACAGGTTCGCCCCGTACATGGACATTCCCGTGCGCGTCACCACGGGCGATGAGGTCCGGTGAGTACACAGCACGGCAGCGCGGCAGAGGAGTCCGCGTTCGTGCGGACCTACACGCTGACGGGCGGCCGTACCCGGCCACGTCATCTGCTGGGCCTGGAGACGGTACTGGAAGCCGGACCCGGACGGCCCGGCCCCGGCCAGGCCGAGGAGTGTCGGCAGATCGTCGCCCTGTGCCGGGAGCACCGGCGCTCGGTGGCGGAGCTGGCGGGCCGGCTCGGACGTCCTGTCACCGCGGTCAAGATCCTCATCTCCGATCTCCTGGACGCCGACGCCCTCGTCGTTCCCCTCGCGAACCCCTACGCCTCGTCCGGCCAGGACGAGGACCCACGTCCCACTACCCAGTTGCTGGCGG
Organism: Streptomyces sp. NPDC050388; assembly: GCF_040655635.1. Classification (NCBI taxonomy): domain Bacteria; kingdom Bacillati; phylum Actinomycetota; class Actinomycetes; order Kitasatosporales; family Streptomycetaceae; genus Streptomyces; species Streptomyces sp. NPDC050388. The sequence continues at coordinate 14,971 of NZ_JBFAKH010000066.1, read as the reverse complement.
CCCTCTCCGCGGGCCTGAAAAGGAAGTGGCCCAATGCCATCGCCTACCCCCAGGCCGGCTGACCCCGCCGCGCCGCCGCTCCGAACCTCGCCGCTCGCGCACGCCGGTGCGCCGGTCGTGCTGAAGGTCGTGATCGCCGGCGGGTTCGGCGTGGGCAAGACCACCGCCGTGGGGGCCGTCAGCGAGATCACTCCCCTGAGCACGGAGGAGTACCTGACCCAGGCCAGCACCGAAGTGGACGACCTGGAAGGTGTCGAGTCGAAACGAACCACCACGGTCGCCTTCGACTTCGGCCGTCTCAGCTTCCCCGAGGCACCCGTGCCCCTGGAGCTGCTGCTGTTCGGCACGCCCGGCCAGGACCGGTTCGTGGACCTGTGGTACGACCTGGCCCGCGGAGCGGTCGGCGCGGTCGTCCTGGTCGACACCCGCCGCCTGGCCAGCAGCTTCACCGCCGTCAGCTTCTTCGAGGACATCGGTCTGCCCTTCGTCGTTGCCATCAACCAGTTCGACGGCACACACCGCTATCACCCCGAGCAGGTCCGCACCGCCCTCGAACTGTCCGCCCATGCGCCGGTGATCACCTGCGACGCACGCAACCCGGATCACGTCGCCGGAGTTCTGCTGGCCCTCGTCGGCCAGGCCCTCCAGAGCATCCCGGCCCACTCCGAACAACCCGCCTTCCCTACTGCATTCCAGGACGTGTCATGACCTACCCGCCTCACTCCGTACACGCCGTACCGCAGGCGAATGTGCCCGCACGGTCGCTGCCCCGTCGTGCCACGCACGACGTCACCGAGCCCGGCCAGCGGCTGACCGCCGCGCCCGGCGCGGCTCTCAGCCGCTGGCCGGCCCAGCAGACGGCCGAACTGACGCGACGCCATGGGCTGATCCGGCACCTCGGCCTGCCCACCGCAGCCGACCCCGACTTCGACGACTTCGCCCGCGAGATGGCCACCCGCACCGGCTTCCTGTACGGCTTCGTCAACCTCTTCCTGGACGAACAGACGTTCATCGGACTGCATCAGCCGCCCGCCGACAGCGGACACGTCATCGTCGCCCGCACCATGAGCCGCGAGCACGGCTGGTGCCCCGAGGTCGTCACCCGCCAGAAGGCCCTGCCCCTGCCCGACGTCCACGCCAGCCCCCGCTTCAGCGGCAACCACGTCGTCGACGCGGTCGGCATCCGCGCCTACTTCGGCGCCCCCCTCATCCACCCCAGCGGCACCGTCCTGGGCACCGTCTGCGTCATCGACCCGGACAAACGACCACTGAGCGAAGCCCGCCGACTCCGGGACATCGTGATCGACACCGGCAACCAGGTAATGCACCACATCACCCACTCCCCCGCGCGTTGACCCCTGCACCACCCCACCCGCGAACCACCCGAGCATCCCCGGCCGCCCCACCGCGCGATCCATCGCCCAGGGAGAGGGAGACGACCATGACCACCGCGCCCACCACGCCGCCCCCGGCGCTGCGCCCCTACCTCACCGCCCGTCACGAGCTGCTGTGGCAGGAAGCCGACGCGTTCGCCGCCGAGCACGTCGCACCGCGCGCCGTGTACATGGAAGCCGCTCCCCGCAAGGTGGAGCGCAAGGTCGCCGAACTCATGGCCGAGCGTGGCTGGTTCGCCATTACGGTTCCCCCCGTCTTCGGCGGTCTGGGCGCCGGTCACGTCGCGAAGACCCTCCTGGTCCACCGCATCGCCTGCGTCTCGGCGGCCGTCGCGGCCATCCTTCAGGCCACGCTGATCCCCGTCGGCGGGTTGTTGCACTTCGCCACCCATGAACAGAAGCTCCGCTGGCTGCCGCAGGTCGCGGACGGCTCGCTGCTGCTGTCGATCGCCGTCACCGAACCGCGGGCCGGCGGGCACATCGGCGGCATCGAGACCACCGCCGAACGCGCCGGCAACCAGTGGGTGATCACCGGCAGCAAGATCCACATCGGCAACAGCCATCTCGCGGGCGCCCATGTGGTCATCGCCCGAACCGCACCATCAGGTGTATCCACCTCCCAGGCGCTGACCGCGTTCCTGGTGGAGTCCGACCGCGAAGGCATCTCCGTCGCGGACCACCGGCCCGGCCTCGGACTGCACGGCTTTTCCGCGGGCCGCCTCGACCTCGACCACGTCCGCGTCCCCGAAGACAACATCGTGGGGGAGATCGGCCAGGGCCTGAGCGTGGCCCAGAGCAGCAGCATCCTCTACGGCCGTCCCAACCTGGCCGCAGTCAGTCTCGGCCTGCACGAGGCCGCCCTGACCACCACGACCGCCTACCTCAAGACCCGTCCCCGCTATCAGGGCACCCTGTCCGACCTGGCCGTCCTGCGCGACCGCGTCGGCGACATGGAAGCCCGCCTGCGCGCCGCACGGATCCTGGCCTACCAGTCCGTCCTCCTCCTCGACCAGGGCCTGCCCTGCGACGCCGAACTGATCAACGCCAAGTACCTCGGCCACCAATGGGCCGTGCGGACCACACAGGACGCCATGGAACTGCACGGCGCCCGGGCTTTCGACGCCGACTACCCCCTCGAACGGCTGTGGCGCGACATCCAGCACACCTACCCACCCGCCGGAACCGGTGAGGTCCAGCGAATACGCCTGGCCGACGCGGCCTTGGACGAGGACCGCATCCAGTGGTCCGAACGCCTCGCCGCCGAAGCAGTCTGGACAGACCACGACCCCACCGCCGCATAGCCCCCGTGCGCGGCGCTCCCCGTGAACCCGCACCGCCGCGCACGGGCCCCTTCCACCAGCCTCCTTCCGCGACCGCGGCAGGTACCAAGCACCAAATCCTCAGCCCAATTCTGCTTTCGGAGCAGCATGACCACGTCAGCCAACACGAGTACTTCCACCCGCAAATCCCGGCACCCGGACCACACGTCGCGATACGGCCAACTGAGGTCCTGTCTCATGTCATTGCAGCGGGCGGCAACGCGGTTCACCGGCCACACCGATGCGGGAATCGAGCGTGATCGCGAGACGATCTGGAAGGCCGTGGAGCCCTGGCTTCCGCTGGCGGCACAGCGGCTGAGCGAAGCGGCGCGCTCGCCCTCACAGCAAATGCACTGGCGCCAGATGATCAGCGCAGTGCGCCGCCCCCGCGCCCCGTGCCTGGCCCGGCCGGACTTCGTTCTACTCATCAGCGCCGCACGCCGGCTGCTGCGTGCCCTGATGGAAGCCGAGCGGCCCGGACCGAGCGTAAGCGACATCGCCGACCGAGTACGCCACGCCATCCACAACGGCACCTACCCGTCTGGGAGCCTGCTGGGGGCAAGTCGCATCGTGGCGGAAATCGGCGCTCCCACCGTCGAGCGCGTCGATCTGGCACTGCAGGATCTTCAACGCGAAGGGCTGATCACCATCAGCCCCTCCAAGCGAGTCCGGGTGGCCGGCAGTGCCCTGCCGGAGGACCATCCGCAGCAGATCGCCGCTTGGCTGCGCTTCCTCATCCAGTCAGGCGTATACCCTCCGCAGGGGGCCCTACCCCGCGTACAGCCGTTGGCCCAAAGCCTGGTTTCCTCAACTCCCGATGTCTCCCTCGCCCTACACCTGCTGGCGGACCAGCTGGTCCTGCTAGTTGGCCGTGGGCGACGGACCACCGTGCACCCCGCCCCGCCCTTCCCCGTGGCCATCCCGCCTGACCTCGACGACCTCGTCCGCGAACTGAATCGTCGCGCTCTGCCCGGCGTGCGGCTAACCGGCACCGACCTCCAGGCGGTGTGCAGCCAGGCACGCTCTTGGTGGTCGAGCCGCACCATGCCTCCCCCTGATAAGGCCGACGAACTCTTCGGCGTGTTGGTCACTGCCGGGGCGCGCCTCACGTCGCAAGCCGTGCGGCACCAGCACGAGCGTCTGCGGGACCACGACGCTCGGACCACGCTCCGGCAAACCGCGATCACTGCACTGGCGAAACGCCCCTCGGACAGGTGGGAGCAAATCTGGCGTGCAGCCTGCCTGGGCGTCCTCGTCCGTGAGATCTACCAACGCGGTGTCACCAGCAGGGACGGAACCGAGTCGCAACTGCGCGACCCTTCCGTCGCGCTGGCGCCCAGCCGATCCGCCTGAACCTCTCCGCTATCAGCCTGGAAGACCGAGATGACCACTACCGCCCCGATCACACCGCTCACCCCGGCCCAGCGGCGCGTCGCCCAGCACCTCGTAGGCGGACTGACGCCCCGCGACATCGCCGCCGAGGCCGGACTATCGGCCGTTACGGTTCGCCAGCACATCCGCGGCATTCGGGAGAGCCTCCACTGCCCGCCCCGCTGCGCACTGCCGGTTCTGGCGCACTTCCTGTTCACCTCCAAGGAGGTCGAACCGCCCCCTGCGGACAAGCCGGTGCCGGATCTCAGCGCCGAGCAGCGGATGCTGCTGAAGGCAGTCGCCGAGCAGAGCAAGACCTACGACATCGCCGTGGCTGCCCGGATCGCACCCGCCGACGTCCGTTCCACACTCGCCAAGCTGCTCGCCATGACCGGGGCGGCCGACGCCACCCAGCTCGTCGTCCTGGCCCACGCCTGGGGCCTGCTGGGAGCCGACCAGGGCACCCCTGCACCGGCGGGAGCAGGGCGATGAGCGCCCTCAAGCCCCAGCACGTCACCGAACAGAGCACGTTGGATTCGTCCCAGCGTCCCACCCGTTGCTCGCCCGCATACGAGATGCGCCCCCTGCGCACGGACGACGAGCGGGCGAAGGCCAGCACACTCGCCGAGAACCGCCTGCGCTGGCTCGCTGTGCGCGGTCTTCCCGTGCCCTCCCAAGTCGACATCCCAGCCCTCTACCGAAACACGCGGTATGAAGCGGCCGGCCTGTTCGAGGACGAGGTCCTGCTCGCCTGCCTGACCCTCGACCGGCAGCCCCACCTAGAGCACTGGGGCACCGACGGGACCGGGCCCGCCCTCTTCCTCGGGCACGTCCACACATTGCCCGCGCGCCCGGACAATGCCGTACGGCTGATCACCCTGTGGGCCTCCGACTACGCCGCACGCCTCGGCCTGCCGTGCGTCCGTGCGGAGGCCGTGGCCCGGCACGGCCTGAGCGTCGATCCGATTGCACGCTTCCTTGATCAGCTGAAGGGCACGGGCTGGTCGGTCCGCGGAGCAGGGAAAGGAGCGGGTGGCAAGCGGGTCGCCCGTCTCGAACTGCCCGCCGATCCCCGCCCCGGACTCGCGGCGCTCATCGGCTGTGCCGTCCCCCTCCCGCGCGAGCCCGTCCGGTCCAGCAGCCGCCGGAGCCGCTCATGACCAGCACAGGACCGACCCGGCATGGCGCGGCGACCGAACCAGTAGCTGTTCAGTGCTGCCCGCCTGATGCACCGGCAATGGCAGCATCCACGATCAAGAAAGCAGGTCTAGTGATGAAGACATCCCACGCCGTGCTTGTCTCCTCCGCTGTTGGAGCCGTGGCCATCTGGTTCGCCGAGCGACGACACCGTCAGCGGCTCGCGCTGGACACGGCGCACATCCATCAGCGCCTGTTCTCCGACATCGCGGCTGACCCTGAGCACCGGGCGATCTGGACGATCGAGGGGCTGTCCGACGAGGAGTCCAAGCACCTGCTGTGCTGCAACCGGCAGGTCAGCTTCCTCTCGGCCAAGTACCGCCTGGGCCTGCTCGACAAGGCCGGGCTGCGGGTGCAGGTCCGCGTGCTGATGAAGCGCGAGCCGTTCCGCGCCTACTGGCAGCGTTTCGCGACGTTCCGCGACGAGGAGGCCGGGGACCGCGTCGACCGCTCGTTCAACAGAGTCTTCGACGACGAGTACGCCGCCATGGCCGACGCCGATGAAGCGGTCGGCCGACTGCTGACCAGTGCGTAACGGTCCCAGCCAGCGGGCGGTTGCTCCACCCGGCAGCCAAGCCTGCAAGACGGCTCGGCGCCGGACGGCACGCGTGGGAGGGACCCGTTCCCGCCTCGGGCTCCTCCCCGCACGAAGCGCGACCCACGAGAGAAGGGAACAACGGTGGTCATATCCCAGACCGCTTTCCGCCGAAGTCCGACGGCAAGTCGGCTGGGCGGCACGTAGAGCACTACCCCGGATACCGACCTGGCCAGCGTCGGCGACGACCGACAGATGACGCGCCTGGACCACTCAGACACCACGTAAGGAACCCACATGACCGGTGTGACGACCGCCGACTCCAGCGAGGCCACCCGCCTGCGCCACGAGATCATCGACCAGTTGCGGAACGAGGGCTGGATCACCTCCGCAGAGGTTGAGGCGGCGATGAAGAAGGTGCCCCGCGACCGGTTCACCCCGCCACAGACGCCGCTGAAGGAGGTGTACGACCCGTACTCGGCGGTAATCACGAAGACCGATGAGCACGGCGTGCAAATCAGCAGCGTCTCCGCCCCACAGATCCAGGCCATTCAACTGGAGCAGTGCCGGCTCCAGCCCGGCATGCGGGTCCTGGAGATCGGCTCGGGCGGCCTCAACGCCGCCTACCTGGCCGAGATCGTCGGGCCCGAAGGCCGGGTGACCACGGTCGACATCGACAAGGAGATCACCGAGCGTGCCGCCCGGCTCCTCGCCGAGAACGGCTACGACCAGGTGCGCGTGGTCACGGCGGACGCAGCCGAACCGATCCCTGACCTGGGCATCGTGGACGTCATCCTGGTCACCGTGGGCGCCTGGGACATCCCGCCCGCCTGGATCGACCAGCTCAGCCCCACCGGCCGACTGGTCGTGCCGTTGCGCACGCGCGGTCTGACCCGCTCCGTGGCCCTCACCCGCGCCGGCGATCACCTTGAGTCTCACTCCGCGAAGATCTGCGGCTTCGTTCCCATGCAGGGCTCCACCGGGCACGAGGAACAACTCCTCCTGGTGAACGGCACACCGGAAATCGGCCTGCGCTTCGACGACGGCCTGCCCATCGACCCGAGCCGGCTCGACAACGCCGTCACCACACCCAGGGTCGAGAGGTGGACCGGTGTGACCATCGGCCGACAGGAGCCGCTGGCCACGCTCCAGATGCACCTGGCGATCACCATTCCAGGGTTCTGCATCATGGCCGTCGACGAGGATCTGGACACCGGCATCGTGACGCCGAACCGCAAGGGCTTCTCGCTCGCCGCCGCCGAAGACGACTCCTTCGCCTACCTCGTACACCGCCCCTTTGGGGACAAGGACGTCGAGTACGGCGTCCACGCCCTGGGCAATCACGCGCAGCAGCTCGCCGAGAAGATCGCCAAGAGCCTGCGCGACTGGGAGGCCCACCGCCGCGGCGGGCCCGTCCCGGTCATCCGGGTCTACCCGGCCGGCACCCCCGACGAGCAGATCGAGGGCGACCGGGTCATCGACAAGGTCCACACCCGGATCTCGCTCTCCTGGCCCGCGACCTAGCAATCGCGCCGCCAGGTCGTCATGCACCACTTCATCGAACAAGGAGAGTGATCGACATGAGTCCCACCGCCGCCCTGATGGACCGGCCGACGCAGCTCGTCGAGGACGACGACTTCGCCCCGCTGGAGGTCAAGGCCATCGTCGCCGCCCACCCGATCGGCAAGCTGATGTGTTCCACGGGTGACGGCTGCGGGAGCACCTGCTCGGGCAGCTCGTCCGCGTGCAGCTCCTTCATCGAGGACCCGGCCTGATCCCAGGCCGGGTCGCGAGCGGGGGCGCCGAGCAGGTCTGCCCGGCGCCCCCGCACCGCCCCCACCCATACGAGCTGCCGGAAGGAACCATGGCCTTGGACGTTCCCAGGTACCAGTGGACGGGCGCCGCCGTCCTACGGGCCACCACAGGCCCGAGCACCGCAGTCCTGCCCGCGGCCCTTGATCTGGACAGCGCGGACGCCGTCCGTGACTGGCTCGCCGAGCTGTGGCAGCGCGCCGAGATACGCAACGCCCTCTTCGCCGCCAGCCCCGTGCTCTGCCAGACCATCGACGGCATCGTGCACGGCCGCCACGACCAGCCCCGCCAGCTCCGCCGCGCCGCGCTGTCGGTCATCTCCTACCTGTTGCGGTGGCAGCACCGGCCCGCCCCCTTCGGGCTGTTCGCCGGTATCGCACCGCTCACCATCGGCGCCACACCCCGCGTGCGCTGGGGCCCGCGCCACGCGGTCACGCTGCGCGCCGACGGCGAGTGGCTCAGCGACGTCGTCCGCGACCTGGAGCAGCAGCCCGCCCTCCTGGAGCGCCTGACGGTCATCGCCAACAACACCGCCGAGTTCCGCGGTGACCGGCTTGCCGCTCCTGGCCCGCCGGCCGACGGCCACGCCCGGTTGATGGCCCCGGTCGAAATCTCCCTGCGCGCGACCCGGCCGGTGAAGGCGGCCATGGAGCACGCCCGCACACCGATCACCTACACCGCGCTCCGCGACATCCTGACGACCGCGTTCCCGGCCGGCGCGGGAGGCAAGATCGACGCGGTCCTTCAGGACCTGATCGAGCAGAACGTCCTCATCACCAGCCTCCGTCCCCCGATGACCACGGTCGATGCCCTCGACCACCTGTGTACCGAGCTGAAGCGAGTCGACGCGCACTCCCTCCCCGACGTCGGCGGGCTCGCGCGCACCCTGTACGGGCTGCGCGACGACCTCACCGCGCACACCAGCCCGTCCGCCGAGACGGACCTGCGTGAACTGACGGCGCGAATGCACCGGCACTCATCCATCGCGCCCCTGCCCGTGGTCGTCGACACCGCCCTGAACTGCGAGGTGCAACTGCCCGGAGAGGTCATCCAGGAGGTAGAGGACGCGGTCGCCGTCCTGCACCACGTGAGCCCGCTGCCGTACGGCTACAAGCTGTGGCGTGACTACCACCGTCGCTTCCGTGCCCGGTACGGGGTCGGCGCTGTCGTCCCCGTCCTCGACCTGGTCGCCGACAGCGGCCTGGGCCGGCCCGCCGAATACATCGGCTCCGAGCGCGGCAAAGCCCCGAAGACGATCAGCGACCGCGACACAGTCGTCCTCAAACTCCTGCAACAAGCACACATGGAAGGCCGCGACGAACTCGTCCTCGACGACGCGGCGATCAGCGAACTCGCCGAGGCGGCTGGCACCGAGGAACGTCTCTACGGCGAGCGCAGCGAGATCGCCTTCGAAGTCCACGCGCCCTCCACGCACCACCTGGCCGACGACAGGTTCGACATCGAGATCACTGGCGTGCCCCGCCCCGGCAGCAGCATGCTCGGGCGCTTCGCGCACCTGATGCCCACCGCCGAACAGCACCTGCTCACGGACTCCTACGTGACCCGGCCGGACGTCATCACCGCCCAGCTCTCGTTCAGCCCCAGGCGCCGCCGCAACGAGAACGTGGCCCGCACCGATCGCCTGCTGCCGTACGTGATCCCGCTCGGCGAGCACCCCGGCGAGCACGGTGAACCGATCCCGCTGGACGACGTCGGTGTCACGGCGGACGCCCGCCGCTTCCACCTCGTGCAGGTCTCCAGCGGGTGCCCGATCCATGTGCGGGTCCTGCACGCGCTGGAGGCCGGTATCCAGACGCCGCCGCTGGCCCGGTTCCTGTCCGAGGTCTCCGGCAGCCGGCGGGCGGTGTACAAGCGGTTCGACTTCGGCGCGGCTGCCCGCCTGCCGTACCTGCCCCGCGTGCGCTATCGCCGCACCACCCTGGCCCCGGCCCGTTGGCTGCTCAGCAGCAAGGACCTCCCCGGCCGCAAGGCACCGGTCGAAAAGTGGGAGGCGGCATTCTCCGTGTGGCGCGCACGGCTGAACGTCCCCAGCCGTGTCTGCGTGGTCGAGTACGACCAGCGACTCCCGGTCGACCTCGACCATCCCGCGCACCGTCGCCTCGTGCGTTCGCAGCTCCACGAAGCCCCGGAGCTGGAGCTGCGCGAGGTCGTGGACCCGGCCCGGTACGGGTGGATCGGCCGGGCCCACGAGATCCTGCTGCCCCTCCGTCGCGCCACCCCCGCTGTCTCGAGCACGCCGCTGCCCGCATTCCGCGCGCAGCCCGTCCCAGCCGTACAACTCCCTGGCTGTGACGAGGTACTGAGGATGCGTCTGCATGCCCATCCGGACCGGTTCGACGAGATCCTGGACCGGTACGTTCCGCGCCTGCTCGACGTGCTCGGCCAGCCGATGTGGTGGTTCGGTCGGCACCGAGAACTCGCCCGCCCCGAAGCCGGCCAGCACCTCACGGTCACCTTGCACCTTCCCGAGGCCGCCGCGACCACGGCCACGGTGAACCGCTGGGCAACTGACCTGCATCACCAACGCCTGCTGTCCGCGCTCACTCTGGAGCCGTACCAGCCCCAGACCGGCCGCTACGGAACAGGGCCGGCCATGGACGCTGCGCACCGCGCCTTCGCGGCCGACTCCAGCTCCGCCCTCGCCCAGATCCGCCTCACCATCCGTGGCGCCGTCCTCTCCCAGGCGCTCACGGCCGCGAGCCTGGTCGACCTCGCCACACACCTGCTCGCGTCCGAGGACGCCGCATGGGACTGGCTGATCCAGAACACCCCGGCCCACGGTCGCCCCGACCGCACTGTGCGCGTCCAGGCCATCCAGCTCTATGCCACCCGTCAGCGGCTCGCCGAACACGGCGTCGCCGAACTCGGCGAGGGGTGGGCCGTACGCTCCACCGCCCTGGCCAAGTACCGGAAGGCCCTCATCACGGCAGAGCGTGAGCCGACCACGGTCCTCCGGTCCCTGCTCCATCACCACCACGTACGCGCCATGGGCGTCGGCCCCGCTACCGAGGCCGCCACGCTGCACCTCGCCCGGACGATCGCCTTACGCCACCGCCCCGTCAAGGCTCCGCGATGATCACAGCCCACGACCAGGCGCAGACCCTGGCCCATGAGTACGCCGCACACCTCGCACGCCCGAGCGGACCGGTAGAAGACCAGCCGTGGCTCGGGCAGTCCCTCGCCGAGGGCGCCGCCGGCATCGCCCTGCTCCACATCGAACGCGCGACGCACGGCCATGCGCCGTGGAGCACCGCGCACCACTGGATCGGACAAGCCGCGGCCGGGGACATCACCGCCGCCGACACCACCGGGCTGTACCTCGGCGCCCCCGCGCTCGCCTTCGTCCTGACGACCGTCCCCGACTCCAGGGATCATCTCTACCGGGGCGCCCACGACACCCTGCACGCCCACGTCGCAGCCCTCGCGCATCGCCGCGTGGACGCCGCGCTCGCACGCCTCCACCGCGGCGCATCAGCCACCTTTGCCGAATACGACACCTTCTACGGACTCACCGGCATCGGCGCCTACCTGATGCGCAGCGCCCCGGACAGCAGCGCCATGGAACGCGTCCTGCGCTACCTCGTGACACTGGCCCAGCCGCTGACCGGCGACTGCGGCCCCACGCCCGGGTGGTGGGTCGACCACGATCCCCAGCGCCGCGACACTCTGGCGGGCGGGCACGGCAACTTCGGCGCCGCCCACGGCATCACCGGCCCCCTGCTCCTCTTGGGCCGGGCCGAGCGCCGCGGCATTCGTGTCGACGGACAAGCCGATGCGATCCGCACGATCTGCGCCCACCTCAACACCTGGAAGCAGGACAGCGACACCGGTCCGTGGTGGCCCGAACACCTCACGCTCGCCGACCTCAAGGCCGGCCGGCCCCACCAACGCCATCCCGGACGGCCGAGCTGGTGCTACGGCACGCCCGGCATCGCGCGGGCCGGGCAGCTCGCCGGGATCGCACTGGGCGACCAGGGCCTCCAGCGCAGCTACGAGGACGCCCTGTACCGGTGCCTCACCGATCCCGTGCAGCTCGGCAAGATCATCGACACGAGCCTGTGCCACGGCTGGGCGGGGGTCTACCAAACCGTCTTCCACGCAGCACACGACGCCAGCACCCCGCAGCTCGACGCCCTCCTGCCGGAACTGCGCGAGAGCCTGACCATCCATGCCCGAGGCGCCTCAGCCAAGGGACCCGGCTTCCTGGAGGGCGACGCCGGCTGCGCCCTCGCCCTCACCACCGCCGCCGCCGCCAACCAGCCCCCGACCACCGGATGGGACGCATGTCTGCTGATCAGCTGACCCCTGTTACCTGGCCGCCGACCCCCGACCCGGTCGGACAAGCCGTCCTCCAGGTTCTGGCCGGGCACCCGATCACCGAGGTCGCCCAGCACGCGGGTATGGAGCCGATTGCGCTCTCCGACGCGGCCGAGGTGTTCCAGCAGGCGGGGAACGAAGCCCTCGCACGCCACGAACTCCGCACCGACTGGACACAGTTCTACGTGGAATTCGCCGACTGGGGCGACGCCGAGTCGGCCGCGGCCGCGCACCTCGCGCCGATGCTGAACAGCCTGGAGGATCGCGGCGCGCTTTCGTCGTGGTGGTTCATCCGTAAACATCCATGCTGGCGGCTACGCCTCTACGGCGGCCCTGACTCCCCGGCGCACACCGAGCTCACCACCCACTTGGACAAGCTGGTCAAGACCGGGCACCTTCGGCGCTGGTGGCCGGGGATCTACGAGCCCGAGACCGCGGCTTTCGGCGGCTGCGCAGGCATGCTCGCCGCGCACGCCCTGTTCTCCGCCGACAGCCACCACCTTCTCGCCGGGCACAACCGTAGCAACGTTCCCATCGGCCGCCGGGAACTGTCCGTCGTCCTGTGCACGGTCATGATGCAGGCGGCCGGGCTAGAGTGGCAGGAACAGGGCGACGTCTGGGACCGCGTGATCAACGAGGAGCACCGCTCCGTTACCGGAGAGGTCCTCGAAGGCCGGCTGGAGGGGATGACCCGGCAGGTCCGTCAGCTTCTGACCAGCCAGACCAGCCCGGACGGGCCGCTGTTCGGTCCGCAGGGCCCGCTCCATCCCGTCGCCGAATGGGCGGCGGCCTTCCGGAGCGCCGGCAACGCCCTGAAGGAGGCGGTCGTCTGTGGCTCCCTCGACCGGGGCATCCGCAGGGTGCTCGCCTACCACGTGATCTTCCACTGGAACCGCGTCGGCCTGTCCCTCGGTGCGCAAAGCGCCCTCGCGCTCGCCGCCCGCGCCGCCGTCCTCGACCCGCCCCCGCCGGGACCCGAGATTGCTTGACCTCCACCTTCCAGACGGCACAGAGGCAGCAGATTCATCGGTCGCTCGGGCGGTGCCGGCATCCCGTCGCCTTCGGGCGGTCCGCCGCTCGAGACCTCATTCGTCACAGGGTTTTCAAGCGTCGGCGATTCGGCCATTCCGGGCCGCCGTCCAGGGGCGGCACAGCGGGCCCAGGGCCGTACCGGCCGTGCGGCGCAAGGGGTCCACGCCGTCCGGAATCGAGCGCGTTCGAATCCCGATCGGCGTCGTTAAGCCGTGCACCGCCGAGCCATCCAGGTACGGCACCGACCTCATGGAGGGACCAGGTGACTGTGACTGCCGCCTCGACCGAAACTCCCGAGACGCCTCCCCCTCCACCGCCGGCCACCATCAGCTTCGAGGGCAAGTTCGGCCAGAACCCGCTGGAGGGCGCCGGCTTCGGGGCGATGTGCCGACGCCTGCCCTCCGTACTGGCCCACACCGCGCGCAAGGCGTGGGCCGTCGACAGGACCGGCTCCGTCCTCCTCCTCGTATGCCAGGTACTCACCGGCGTCGCCGCCGCTGTCGTCCTGGCCTCCACCGCCCGCGCCATGACACACGTCCTCGGCAGTGGCACCGTTTCCGAACGTCTGCACGGCGCGGTCCCCGCCTTGACCGTGGTGATCCTGGCCGCGGGCACCGGCCGGCTCTGCGGCCTCCTGTCCTCGTACGCGGACGGACGCATCACGCCGCTGTTGACCACCGAAGCCGACGTCGCGCTCGTCTCCGCCGTGCTGCGTGTGGAGTCGTCCGCCTACGGGCGGGACGGTTTCTCCGACCAGCAGGAGGCGGCCGAGATCGGGGTCACCCGCACCCGCCTGATGGTGCAGGACGCGCAGCGGTTCATGTCCGCCCTGGTCCGCATGACCGCCGCCGGCGGGGTCATCACCGCACTGCATCCGCTGATGCTGCCGGTGCTCCTCCTGGCCGTACTGCCCGCCGGCGTCGGAGCCGTGCTGTCGGCCCGTGTCGACTACCGCACGCACTTCCTCAACCTCGGCGACCGCAACGTACGGGCCATGATGCGGAGCTGGGCCACCCACTCCCGCTTCGGCGACGAGATCCGCGCCAACGGCATGACCGGCTACCAGATCTACTGGTACCAGGCCCTGTCCGAGCGCATCGACCGGCGCACCCTGGAAGCGGCGCCGCAGATGCTGCGCATCCAGTTGTCCACCAGCGCCCTGGGCGGCTTCTTCCTGATGTGCACCTGGGCCACCCTCGCCGGTCTCTCCGTCACCGGCCGCATCGCCCTGCCCGTCGCGGCCACCGCGGTGGTCGCCGTCCAGAGTGCGCTCGCCGCGCTCGCCCAGGTCGTCGTCAACGGCGCCGCCCTGTTCCACACCTCGCTCTACCTCGCCGACATGCGGGCGTTCCTCGGCCTCGCTCACGAACGCGCCCCGAAGCGGGGTGAGCTGACGATCCCGGAGCGCGTCGACGAGATCCGTATCGAGGAGGCCGTCTACCACTACCCCGGCAAGGAGGATCCGGCCGTCGCGGGGATCTCCCTGACCCTGCGCCGCGGCGAGATCCTGGCCGTCGTCGGCGCGAACGGTTCCGGCAAGTCCACCCTGACCAGACTCATCACCGGGATCGTGCTCGCCGACAAAGGGCGCGTCCTGTGGGACGGCATCGATCTCGCCGACGCCGACCCCGACGCCGTGTGGAGCCGCACCTCACTCGTCCCGCAGAACTTCGCCTGCTGGCCGCTGCGGGCCCGCGAGAACATCACCCTGGGCCAACCCCGCACCCACGACGACGAGCCGGTGTGGGACGCCATCGACGCCGTCGGCATGCGCGAGGAGATCGAGAAGCTGCCCCGCCGACTCGACACCCTCCTGGCCCGAGAGCTGTTCGGCGGCGCCGAACTGTCGGGCGGCCAGTGGCAACGGCTCGTGTGCGGCCCGAAGCCGTCTGGAAACAACGCGTTGCTTCGCGGGCCCCGTGATCGTTGATCTTGTATGGCCATATCCCAGTCGATACCCCAACAACTGGCGT